>SLDG01000023.1 GCA_007125355.1 Balneolales bacterium
CACCGTCCGGGTCACGAGCTATCCTACTATCCCGGCGAAGTAGTACTACGCATGGCAGACATAGTCGTAATCAATAAAATGGACACTGCTTCTCCGGAAGGTATCCAAAAAGTTCGCGAAAATATTGCAAAAGTAAACCCAACCGCCACTGTAGTTGATGGTGCATCTCCCTTGTCAGTGGACAAACCTGAAATTATAAAAGGTAAAAAAGTTCTGGTAGTGGAAGATGGCCCGACGCTGACCCACGGTGAAATGAAAATTGGTGCAGGAACTGTGGCCGGCCAGAAATTTGGTGCCGCTTCTTTCGTAGATCCACGTCCTTACTTGGTTGGCAAATTAAAAAATACCTTCGAAGATTATCCTGATATCGGCGCGGTTTTACCCGCTATGGGTTACGGTGAGCAGCAAATGAAAGATTTGGAAGCCACCATCAATAAAACCGACTGCGAGGCTGTGATTATTGGTACACCGATTGACTTATCGAGAGTAATCAAAATAGACAAGCCGTTCGCAAAAGTCGGTTACGACTTACAGGAAATCGGCCACCCAACTTTGGCAGGCTTATTGAAAGAGTTTCTGGAAGGGAGATAAGGCTGAGACTGAGATTGAGGTTAAGCAAGTAACGTAACTCTCCCAGACCTGACAGGTTCCCAAAAACCTGTCAGGTCTTAGCACCTCACATACGCAGGTCATCCCGACACGCGCGGATTTTCATGGCGACCTCGCCAAAAGCACAAGTGCAGTTAAGGAGAAACCCTTAAGGGTTTGCCAATACAAGCAACGAAATCCAAAAACAAATTCTACGCCACCACGGCAGCGGGCCTGCCTGCATGGCCTGGCAAGGACGCTGCCAAAATCCCGTTCGCGCGGGCACGTTCTGAATGTGCGAGGTAAACTTCTTACCTTCGTGCCTTCGAGCCTTTGTGCCTGCCTGACTGCATCGGCAGGCAGGCCTGCCTGACTGCATCGGCAGGCAGGGTTCAAAAAAAACAAAAGATATTCACCTCTACAAAACCAAAATTGCAAAGTTACCTGACTAATTTTCAGAAAAGTTTCTTATCATCCTATCTACAAAACATTTTTGACATTCTAATGTAGCTATATGAAGTGGATAAAAGTTCTTATAACGGCTGTTATTACGATAATTTTAGTAATTTTGCTGAATACACCCTTTGGCAGTATCCCGGCTGTGGGGCCATTATTCAATCCTGTATCGGGATTTTGGCAAAGCGGTAAGTCTCAACAGGCTGCCCGTTCCGAAACATTACGACATCCTGAGTTAAGCAAACCTGTGGTAGTGGTTTACGACGACAGGCTTGTGCCACATATTTTTGCAGAAAATGATTACGACTTATACTTCGCTCAGGGTTATGTAACTGCCCGTGACCGCTTTTGGCAGATGGATTTTCAGACTCGTGCAGCAGCAGGCCGCGTTTCCGAGATTGTTGGAGAAGACGCCAACGACTACGATTTATACCAACGCCGCATTGGCATGGTCTATGGTGCACAGAACATGCTCGATTACTACAATGAGCATCCTGAAATGCTGGCTCTTTTAGAAGCGTACACCGATGGTGTAAATCGGCATATAGAGAATTTATCCCCTCGACATCTTCCTGTAGAATACAAAATTATGGGATTTAAACCCGAAAAATGGACTCCCCTTAAATCTCTGTTGGTTCAAATGAACATGTCTGCCACGCTTAATGGAAGAACCGATGCCTACCAAATGTCGAATACACTCGAAAGATTTGGAGATGCATTTATTGAGCGTTTCTATCCCGCATTTTACGATGGTGTTGTTCCTATTATTCCGGAAGACACCGAATGGGATTTTGAACCTGTTGATATCCCGGTTTCACCAAATGCTGTTGAAAACACCACTTCATCTGTTAATTTAGGAATCCCCGAAAGTAATCCTTCAATTGGAAGCAACAGTTGGGCTGTAGATGGCTCAAGAACAATCACGGGAGTCCCGTTACTGGCAAATGACATGCACCTTAGTATGACATTACCCGCGATTTGGTACGAGGTGCAACTTTTCAATAATAATGTGAATGTGTATGGTGTAAGCCTGCCCGGTTTGCCCGGTGTTGTTGTTGGTTTTAATGAAGATATTGCTTGGGGATTTACGAATTCCGGAGCCAACGTGATGGACATCTACGAAATTACGTTCAAAGACGAAACACAATCTGAATATTACCATGATGGCGAATGGAAACCGGTAACAAAATCAGTAGAAACGATACTTGTAAGAGGTGGTGAAGTTATTGCAGATACGGTTTTCTATACTCACCACGGCCCGATTCATAATCGTGTAGAAGCAGAGTCAGGTATGGGAAGACGATTCCCCGCCGGTCACGCCGTTCAATGGATTGCGCATAAGCCATCCCTTGAAATGAAAACGTTCTACAAACTAAACCGTGCTGAAAACTATGATGATTACTACGAATCCATGAAATTCTTTGACGGCCCGGCGCAGAACTTTACATACGCCGACCGCCATGGGAATATAGCTTTATGGCACAATGGTAAATTCCCGGTCAGGTACGAAGGAATGGGAGATTTTATACTGGATGGCTCGAAGCCGGAAAACGACTGGAATGCGTTCATCCCACACGACCATAAACCACATCATAAAAACCCTGGAAGAGGGTTTGTAAGTTCTGCAAATCAACACCCTGTTTCGCCGGATTATCCTTACTATTTAGGTCGTTTTTTCGCGACTTCGGAACGCGGAGCCAGAATAAATGAAGTTCTCGAAGCCGGAGAACAAATGTCTTACCTGAATATGATGATGCTTCATTTGGATAATATTAATTTACAGGCACGCGAGGCGATCCCTGTAATGACAGCTCACCTCGACAGAGAAACGAGAGGTTTACATGAGCCGGGTTTGATAGACCGATTACTGAACTGGAATTACAGCATGGATGCGAACTCTGTGGAAGCCACATTGTACCATTTTTGGTGGAACAACTTCAGAAACAGTGTTTGGAACGACTTATTTGAAAATGCGGATACTCCCCTGAGACGTCCATCTGATACACAAACACTGAAACTCCTCGTTAACGAGCCTGATTCAGAGTTTTTTGACAAAAGCTCGGTTGGAAATATCGTAAAGCTTCCTCAACTAATAGCAAAGGCCTGGAATGACACGATTGAGCAACTCAGAGAACACTCTGAAGACCCCAACGACTGGCAATGGTGGCAGTTTAATAATGTGCGGGTTCCGCATATTGCAAATATCCCCGGGCTTGGCCGTACAGAAATCGAAACTTCGGGCACTAACATTGCTGTAAATGCCACCAGAGGCACACATGGCCCATCCTGGAGGATGGTAGTTAGCCTGGAAAACGAGGTTAGAGGCTGGGGTGTTTATCCGGGTGGACAATCCGGGAATCCGGCAAGTAAAAATTATGATGCTTTTGTTGATTCATGGGCAAATGGTGGCTTTTTCCCATTGCATTTCTACAGAAGCAAAGAAGAAGCACTGGAACATCTTACAAGAGGAATACAAACAATGGAGGTAACACCATGAAAGCAGCCATTTTAATTGCAGCATTGGGAAGCTGGGGAGTAATGTTATTCTTCCCTTGGTGGACATTTGTGCTTCCATGCGTAATTGCCGGAGTTATCGGTCCGGACAGAGGTTTTAAGGCGTTTTTATCCGGTTTTATAGGTGTCGGCCTGCTTTGGTTAATTCTTGCTTTATTTGCAGATTGGCAGAATAGTTATGTCCTTACTTCTCTTATGGCAGATATTTTATCATTCGATTCAACCTGGCTCTTGTATCTAATTACAGTTTCGATGGGAGCCATAATCGGAGCTCTATCCTGCCTTACTGGGTACTTAATACTTGGCCGTACGCGATAAGAATAAAGCGAATAAAGACTCAGGATTTTAACTGAGTCTTTCGCTTCTTGCCTGAATGAAAGAACGGACTGAAAAGTAGGTTAGAGCCAGACAAATAATAAACATTACTGACTGAACCGCGGCTGCAAGCGGCCTTTCAATTTCAACGCCAAAAATGTACTGAATCCCACCGATTGTACCCGGAATTGTAAGTAATACCCCGATCAAAGCGAGCGCCGCGGAAACATGCATCGCATGCTTTTTTAGATTAGGTTTTTTGAGCGCAATTAATCCACTTAGGCCAATTAATAATCCAAATGGAGCGGGAATAAGTGCTGTTGGCTGCCCACTAAGCCATGAAGCGAAAACACCTGTCAGAATTAGTAGCACGCCACAAAGAATGGCTATTTTTTCAATTTGCATAGTTTTTTTATTTGTGTTTTTTCAGATCGTGATTTAGATGGAAGATAAAAAGCTTTTTTGAGAAACTTCGTTCATGTTAAATAATAAGTAGTGCTATATCACCCCTGCGGGGTTGGGTTTTGATTGGTTCATTTTGTTTTCTATAATCTTGCCATCCCTTCGGGATGCTTCAGAATTTGATCTATAGTAAATACCCTAACCTGGAAAATTCTCCTGACGGATAGCCAGAACCAAACAGTTGTTAACTTAATCATTAGTTTTATTTCAAAATTGGTCTGGATTTTAAATTTTAGACGCTAAGTCTATTAATGTCTGAGCTTTCACCTCTTCCCAAAAAGCATG
>SLDG01000097.1 GCA_007125355.1 Balneolales bacterium
AGTGATATGTTGGTATGGATGCGCTTTTTTATGGAAATAGATGAAAAAAAATTGTTATATTTGGAAAGAATTACTTTTTGACTGTAACATTGTGGAATTAAAATATCGCTTGCTAACGCATATACATTGCATAGACCGAAAAATCAATTAAAAAAGCGAAACCTGGCACTGATAAATTTTTTCAGCAGTTTCGGGGTTTTCGCTAATTCAAGAGAGGATGATAGCTGCACTATTCATTCCGCAAGCTTCGAGGGTATGGGTTGTCTCTTTTTGAATGATAACCTGCCGGGTAGGAAAAAATACTGTCGGTTCGTCAAGAGCTCTATGAAAATCTTTAATTCTCCATTGGTTGTTATCGATTTTTTTGTTAGCAAACTTTTTTGGTTCAATAAAATAGGGGATTCGAGATACCAATTTTATCTAAATGAATTACAAATGCAAAATGGGCCTCGATATGTCTGATTCTGTTTTCGTGCTGAAGAGATACAGTCAACTGTCTAAAACATGATTAATCTGACTAAGCACATTATTTCTGAAAAATTTTATATGCCTGTAACCCACTTGCTTCATTTGGGATGTTGTTACCGAGTTACATCATTTTTTTTATTAAAAAATTGATACCTGTACTGTTGTTTAAAGCCAGTCAGCACCGATTATGTGACTGACCAGGCGAAGCTATGGGAAAAGTTTAATGCCGGTTTTTATCATCATGTTTTTTTAAATAAAGTATATGTCAGGGGTAACGCGGTATACAAACACCATAACTATTGCAAAATCATTTTGTCTAAACGAACACAAAATCAATAGTAAGCGATTAAAAAACATTTGTCTATACTCTATTTATGGAGTAATTTTGACATTTACTCATAATGATATTCTTTACACTCTTCGAAGTTTAAATTTATAAATCGAGCAAATCTATTTTTGCACCTTTACAGGCAATGTATTCTACTAAGCAGTTTAAGTTCATAATTATAGCCTCATTTTCTATGAAACAGTTGATCAATATCCTCATAACATTCACTTTTTTATTTCTATTGGTTCCCAATTTGGCAGAAGCTCAAATTATGGGATCAATGAATCCTGCTACGGTAAATGTGAATACTCTAACCGATGAACAAATCAATCAGATTTGGGAACGGGCGCAGCAAGAAAACATGAATGTAAACGATGTAGTTATATTAGCTCAAGCACAGGGCCTGCCATCTGCTGAAGCTGCAAGGCTTAGAACACGCTTAAATCAGGCCAGGGCTGAAGCCGGAACAACTATTGATTCTCCCATGGCATCAACAGAAGTTGATACTATTATTGTAGAGGATGAAATTGAAAATATTTTACCAGACACATTGCTGTCTACGGTTGAACGAGCGTTTGAGCGACAAGAACAAATAGAACAGCCGCGTAGAATTTATGGTCATTCGATATTTACTGACCAATCACTTGATATTTTTACAACTACTGATGCCGCTCGTGCTCCTGATACGTATGTTCTTGGCTCAGAAGATCAAATTCGGGTTACAATTTTCGGGGTATCACAAGCAGATCTGCATTTAGAAATTTCTGCTGAAGGTTATGTACAACCAACGGGCATACCCAGAATATTTCTTAAAGGCCTGTCCATTCGCCAAGCAAGAGAGGTGCTGAGGGAAAGATTATCTCCATTTTTTACATTTAAAGATGAAGAGATTGCAGTAACTATTGTAGTGGCGCGAACAATTAACGTCAATATTTTTGGAGAAGTGCAAGCAAGGGGCAGCTTCAACATTTCTGCTCTTAATTCCGCATTTAATGCTCTAACTGCAGCAAATGGCCCAACAGAAATTGGTTCCGTTCGCCAAATAGAGTTAATTCGTAGTAATGAGCGCAAAATTATTGATGTTTACGAATTTATGAGTAACCCATCTGTTCAGCACCAATTTGATTTAAGGCATAATGATATCATTTTTGTGCCAGTTGCTAAAAAAATTGTTGAAATGAACGGCGCTGTAAAAAGGCCTATGAGATATGAATTAATTGGTAATGAAGGGCTTTTCGAGCTAATTCAGTACGCAGGTGGAGTAAACTATGACACCTCGCCCAATTTTGTACAGGTACAACGGGTTGTGAATGGAGAACCTGTTTTGTTAGAATGGTCTCTTTCAGATATCTTACAAAGAAGAGAACGCGTGCAATTAATGGATGGAGACATTGTTGCAGTTCGAGAAATAGGACGCGAATTAGAGCGCTTTGTAACGATAGAGGGGAGTTTATTCTATCCCGGTAAGTATAATCTGGATCAAAGCCCATCGCTAATTGCATTGCTTGAAAGAGCAGAGTTACGCCCCCAGGCAAAAACTGATCTAATATTTATTGAACGAACTCAAGAGGATGAAACAGTTCGTGTTATTCCGGTCGAATTAGATCTTATGATAGTAGAATCACGTGATATGGAACTGCATAAAAGAGACAATGTTGTGATTTTTGATCAGGAGCGGTTTAGCAATGTTGCATCACTACTTGTGACAGGAAATGTCAGAAATCCTGTAGACAGATCGCTTCGTTTTGATGAGAGAATAACCATAGCTAATGCACTTAAACTTGCCGGCGGACTAAGACCAACAGCAGCCTCAACAGCCTTTGTATTCCGACGTAACCTGTTTAACACAGACTTGGTTGATTATATCCGTGTAGATGTAATTGAAGATGCGTCTTTTGAGCTACAACCGGGTGATGAGCTTCGTATCTACGATCAGGCGAGTTACAGCGACGTTGGTGAAATATCCATAAGGGGCGCTGTCAATGAAAACATAACCACAAAATTTGCTCCTAATCTTACGGTAGAAGATCTTCTTACTATGGCAGGTGGGTTCACTCGTGGTGCGCAAATGAGCAGAATTGACGTGTTTCGTCTTGATTTCACCTTCAGAGAAGGAACTACTTATGACATCATACCTTTAGTTGCAGATAGTACACTTACCATTGTAGATGCTCCTGATAATTTCAAATTACAGCCTTTCGATAGAGTAATTGTACGCCGTATTCCGGAATTTAATGTTGGAATTACTGTTGATCTTAATGGAGAGGTGCGTTATCCGGGTAATTATTTACTAACAAGTAGAAAAACGCGGATAAGTGATATCATAAATGAAGCTGGTGGGTTGACAGTAAAAGCCGATCCAAGAAATGCAGTAATTATGCGCTCATTCAATAATATTGGTCCTATCGCTGTAAATTTGAGACGAGCATTACGAAATCCGGGGACAAATAAATATGACCCAATCTTGTTCGAGGACGATGTTATAATTATTCCTAAGGAAATAAATACGGTAACAATTTTGGTAAATGCTACTCGAATTGGCGAATTACAGGATTTTGGAGTCGTAAATCCCAGTCCATCTTTACGTGAAGCAAACAGAGTAAATGTGGTTTATCAGGGAGGCAGGTCAGCAGGATGGTATATTCGGAATTTCACAGGAGGATTTGCAGAAGATGCTGACAGATGGAGTGTAACTGTAACCAGGCCAAACGGTGAGATTGCTGGAACAGGCAGAAGCTTTTTTTTCTTTAAAAACTATCCAACCGTTGAACCGGGCAGTACTATAGCACTTAGAGCTTCACCACCGGATCCACCTGACGAAAGACCAACAATTGACTGGAATCAAGTGCAAGCGCGTACATTGCAAACACTCACTACTGTGTTAACTATATTTTTGTTAATAGATCGACTTTAGATATATACTATGAGTGAGGAAAACAAAACCGGCCAGCTGAATTCAAAAGGCAAAAAAGATACAAATCTTCTTGATTTAATCATTCTTGCGTGGACTGAGAGATTTTTAATAATAATTGTCACTGCAGTTTTTATCGTTTTAGGTTTGTTCGTGGCCTTTGGCTCTACGGAGGAATTTAGTTCTCATGTTAAATTATTACCTGAAGACCAGCAGGTGAACCGTTTAGGAGCATTAGGAGGATTTGCGCGGCAACTTGGTATTAGTGGGCGACAGGAATTACAGGAAGGTATCCCGCCAACTATTTATCCTGAAATAGGCCGTAGTTTAGTGCTTATGATGCGTCTGATGGAGCATGAGGTAAGGCTACCGGAGAACGATACAAAAGTAAGTCTGTTCGAATATTTCAATGAACATCAGAAAACATCACCCGTTGATTTTGTAAATAAGTATACAGTAGGCTTGCCCTTTACTGTACTTGGTTGGGTTCGTGGATGGTTTACAAGTGAAACTGAGCAAATCATTTCAATTCCGTCTGATGATCCCAAAGCTGCCAGAATACTTCGATTAACCAGAGATCAATGGGAAGTTATTGAAATACTCAGGGAACGCGTCTTTATTCAATTAGATCAAGATAATGGTATCGTTACAGTGGCTGTCAGAATGCCAAATGCGGTTATAGCTGCTGATGTGGCAGATCAAGTCGTGCAGTACTTGATAGAGTACATCATGGATTATCGAACAGAAAAAGCACGTAGTGACTTAGTGTTTATAAAAGATCGATATGATGAAATAAAAGACCGTTTTGAGGAAGCTCAGGTAACACTCGCTGAGTTTACTGATCGTCAAAGAAGTACAACACGGGCAACTGACGAAATTCAAATTCAAAGGCTTCAAAGTGAATTTAATCTCACATTCAGTCTTTATACCAGTATGGCAGAGCGGCTTGAACAAGCCCGGATTAAATTACAGGAAGATACACCAATTGTAATGATACTCGAACCGGCTGCTGTGCCTGAAAGGCGAAGCAGGCCAAATCGTCCGCTCACACTTGTAATTTTTACTCTACTTGGACTGTTGCTTTCCGTTGGCTATGCTTGGACTAAGCCAGTTGCGATTAAACTTAAAGAAGAGTTAGCGAACAGCGACAAGGGTAATTAGATTGAATGCTTGAACTGAGCAAATTACTCAAAATATCTTGCTTGAAAATTTGATGATACTGTTTAGGATAACATCTATTGATGTTTAAGAATTGTGCCTGAATAATCCTTTAGTAAGATACAACCAAGTAAGATTTTTAAAATATTCCATTCAAAAAATGGAATCGCACTTCAAAATTAATAACTTCAAAAATTATTGAAATGGGTTTTTTCTCAAACAAATCAATACTTATAACAGGTGGAACAGGCTCGTTAGGCAAGGCTCTAACAAGCCACTTTTTTAAAAACTACCCCGACATAAAAAGGCTGGTAATTTTTTCAAGGGACGAGCAAAAGCAATTTCAGATGGATCAGGAGTATCCAGTCGATAAATATCCTCAGATTCGTTTTTTTGTAGGTGATGTGCGTGATAAGGAAAGACTTACTCGTGCAATGAAAGGAATAGATTATGTAATACATGCTGCAGCTATGAAACATGTTCACATTGCTGAGTATAATCCAGATGAGTGTGTTAAAACTAATATCATGGGTGCTCAAAATGTAATTGATGCCTGTTTGAATAGCAATGTTCAAAGAGTAGTTGCCTTATCAACCGATAAAGCAGCAGCTCCTATTAATTTATATGGTGCAACCAAGCTTGCTTCTGATAAGCTTTTTGTAGCTGCTAATAATATTACAGGATGGAATCCAATAAAGTTTTCAGTTGTACGGTATGGTAATGTGATGGGCTCTAATGGTTCAGTTATTCCATTTTTCCTTAGTAAAAAAAACTCGGGTACCTTACCTATAACAGATTCCAATATGACCCGTTTCAATATTTCTTTGCAAGGTGGTGTCGATTTGGTTATGCATGCACTTGAACACGCTTGGGGCGGTGAAATTTTTGTACCTAAAATTCCATCGTACCGTATTTTAGATGTGGCAGAAGCAGTAGCTCCGGAATGCGAAAAAAAAATCGTTGGTATTCGTCCCGGCGAGAAAATTCACGAAGAAATGATTACCAGCTCAGATTCTTATTATACCTACGATCTGGGTAAATATTACACCATACTTCCATCTACAAGTAAATGGAAACTTGAAGATTTTGTTACAGCTTTTAAAGCAAAAAAAGTACCGGTTGGTTTTAAATACAACTCCGGTGAAAATACTGAATGGGAGACGGTAGATGGACTCCGAAAACTAATCAAAAACCATGTAGATTTGAGCTTTGATATATGATTTGTTGTAAGTTAAACAATGATTCAAGAGCACCCATATAATTTGATGAAATAATGAATAAAATCCCCTACGGCCGGCAAAGTATAACTCAGGATGATATAGATGCAGTTGTAAATGTTCTGCAGTCAGACTGGTTAACTCAAGGGCCGAATATTAAGTCTTTTGAGGATGCGTTCGCCAATTACGTGGACGCCAAATATGCTGTTGCCGTATCAAATGGAACTGCTGCATTACACTTAAATGCTATAGCTTTAGGAGTAAAACCCGGAGATAAAGTGATAACTACGCCAATAACCTTTGTTGCTTCCGCAAACTGTGTACGTTATTGTGGTGGAGAGGTAATTTTTGCAGATATTGACCCTGAGACATATCTGCTGGATATAAACAAAGTGCGTGAACTTCTGGAAAAAGATAGGGATCATGAAATAAAAGGTATCATTCCTGTAAACTTTGCAGGTAGAGTTGTTGATATGGAAGCTTTTAGAGCTTTGGCAGATGAATTTAATTGTTGGATTATTGAGGATGCATGTCATTCGCCAGGTGGATCATTTACAAGTTCTGTCGATGAAAAGGTCATGTCAGGCTCCGGGAAATATGCTGATTTATCCATTTTTTCATTTCATCCTGTAAAACATATTGCAGCCGGTGAGGGGGGGATGGTAACCACGAATGATGAAACTCTTTATAAAGAGATTTTAAACCTTCGTACCCATGGTATTCAACAAGATGCATCAAAAAAGATAGAAAACCATGGTATTTGGTATTATGAAATGCAGGAATTAGGATACAATTATAGATTGACAGACTTCCAATCTGCATTGGGTTTGAGTCAGTTAAAAAGAGCGGATAAAGGCTTGGGAAAAAGACGTGAGCTTGCTGTTAGGTATGAAAAAGCTTTTGATGGGAAAACTTATATTAAAAGACAGTCAGGGGTGGTTCCGGGGCATGCCTACCATCTTTATGTAGTTGAAGTTGAAGACAGGCCGGGTCTGTACACCCATTTACGGGAAAATAATATTTTTGCTCAAATACATTACATTCCCTGTCATTTAATGCCATACTACAAGCAATTTGGATGGAAAGAAGGTGATCTTCCACATGCTGAGTCCTATTATAAGCAATGCATTAGTTTACCAATGTTTCCAACACTAACAGATAACGAGCAAGATTTTGTTATCAAAAAAATTGATGAATTCTATAATTAAAATCATTTTTGTGATACATTTTAGCTTAGTAATACATCAGATTTCTAAATAGCCGTAATGAAAAATATAAACTTAGAGTCTGAAAGATTGATATACACAAGAGTATCTTCTGATCATGTATCAGAAGCATACGTAGGTTGGATTAATGATCCCGATGTAAATAAATATCTGGAGACAAGAGGAAATTATACCCTGGATATGCTAAAAGTGTATATCGAAGAACTCTATGCGAAGGAAGTTTATTTTTGGGCCATTCACCTGAAAAGCACAGATAAACACATCGGAAATATAAAAATTGATCCTATAGATTTTAAAAATGGCTCAGGCGAGTACGGTATTTTAGTTGGCGACAAAGCAAGTTGGGGGAAAGGGTATGCAAAAGAAGCCACGATCAGAATTATAAAGTACTGCTTCGAAGAACTTGGGCTAACAAAAATCACTTTAGGTGTAGTTGAAGACAATGCTGCTGCTGTAAATTTATATAAAAAGCTTGGTTTTAAGATTGATGAGGTCATTAAGGGAACTAAAGCTTATAATAACAAAATTAGTAATTCTCTAAGAATGTCACTTGATGTCTGAAATCTCTCCGGAAAAACTCATTCTCGGAACTGTTCAAATGGGTCTGGATTATGGTATTAATAATTCCAGTGGGAAGGTCTCATTAGGCGAAAGTTTCAAAATATTAGAATGTGCTTTTGACAGTGGTATAAGAATATTAGACTCTGCTGAAGCTTATGGTGATGCACATCAGGTAATTGGAGCCTTTCATAAAGCTCATCCAGATAAAATTTTTGAAATCATCACCAAATTACCACATCAGGTTGATGCCGGTATCTATGATAAAGTACTTCGTTATTTGAACGAATTAGAAGTATCTGAACTAAAAGCTTTGCTATTTCATAGTTTTGAAAGTTACCGCAAAAACATCACTAATTTTGATGTTTTATTAGAATTAAAGGCTCAGAATAAAATTGATTACATAGGTGTCTCGGTTTATACCAACTCCGAAATTGAAACGATTCTTGCAGATGAAAATGTAGATATTATTCAACTTCCATTCAATCTGTTAGATAACAGTATGCTAAGAGGTCAAGTTTTAAAGAGAGCCAAAGATAAAGGTAAAATCATACATACCAGATCAGCGTTCCTGCAGGGATTGTTTTTTAAGAGTTTAGATTCAGATAATTTTATCACTAAACAGCTCAATACTGAACTGACACAACTTAATTTAATTGTTACAAACAGCAATATTTCAATGTCTCATTTGGCATTAAATTATTGTCTGCACCAAGAAACTATAGATAATGTATTAATTGGTGTTGATTCTGAACAACAATTAAAAGAAAACTTGGATGCATTAAGTTATTCAATTGACTCTGAAATATTGCATGAAATTGATTCTATTAAAGCGAACAACCCAAAGCTTTTAAACCCATCGCTATGGACATGAAAGTCGTACTGATTACACAAGCGAGATTTGGAAGCAGCCGCTTGCCGGGTAAGGTATTGAAAGAGATTAATGGTAAATCATTACTCGAAATACATTTAGATCGATTAAAAAAGTGTAGTAGCATCTCAAAAATAATTGTGGCAACTACAGTTAAAGAAGCAGATGAAATTATATACGACAATGCTGTAGCATGGGGATTTCAGGCTTCAAGAGGCTCAGAAAGTGATGTCTTGGATAGATTTTATCAAGCTTTAGATAAAGAAAATGCAGATTGGGTTGTAAGAGTAACCTCAGATTGCCCGTTATTAGATCCGAATTTAGTGGACGAGATTGTTACTTTTGCAGTAGCGAACAATTACGACTATGTTTCTAATGGATTAGTAGAGCACTATCCTGATGGCCAAGATGTCGAAGTTTTTAAATTTGCGGCTTTAGAAACCGCATGGAGGAATGCAAAACTTAATTCTGAACGTGAGCATGTAACTCCATACATTAGGAGTAATGCAGATGGCAAAGGGCTAAATCTATTTAATACGTGTAATTATCCTTGTAAAGATAACTTCTCGCATATTCGAATGACTGTAGATGAGCCTGTAGATTTTGATGTAATCGAGCATCTTATTCAAAAGTTAGGAACTGATAAGTCATGGCATGAGTACACGCAGTATATGATAGAGCATGATTTGACTAAGCTCAATGAAGGTATAATTAGAAATCAAGGATTTATAGAATCATTAAAAAAAGATTAGCAATGGGAAAAGGACAAGATTTATATCTGAAAGCAAAATGCTTAATTCCCGGTGGAACGATGCTTCTTTCTAAACGGCCTGAAATGTTTTTGCCTGACAATTGGCCGTCTTATTTTTCTAAATCTAAAGGCTGCAAAGTTTGGGATTTAGATGGTAAAGAATTGATTGATATGTGTATTATGGGTATAGGCACTAATACATTAGGCTACGGGCATGATGAAGTTGACGCGGCGGTTATGGAAACCGTTAAAAAAGGCAATATGAGTACCCTTAATTGCCCGGAAGAAGTTTACCTTGCAGAAAAACTCATTGAAATTAATCCTTGGGCAGACATGGTAAGATTCGCCAGGAGTGGGGGCGAGGCCAATGCCATAGCCATACGTATTGCACGTGCAGCCTCTGGTAGAGATAATGTGGCCATTTGCGGTTACCACGGATGGCATGATTGGTATTTATCTGCAAACCATAATGGTGGAGATGATTTAAAAGCCCATTTGATACCGGGTTTGAGTCCAAAAGGTGTCCCAAAGCATTTAAAAAATTCTGTTTTTCCTTTTCATTATAATAATTATGAAGAACTCCTGAATATTGTTGAACAGAACAATATCGGGGTGATCAAAATGGAGGTCATGCGCAATTATGGGCCTGAAGATAATTTCCTTCATAAAGTAAGAGCATTGGCTACTGAAAAAAATATCGTTTTAATTTTTGATGAATGCTCATCAGGATTTAGAGAAACGTATGGCGGGATTTTTAAAAAATTCGATGTAATACCAGATTTGGTGATGTTTGGTAAAACCCTTGGTAATGGATATGCATTAACAGCAGTTGTTGGCAAAAAATCTGTGATGGAAGCTGCTCAGACGACGTTCATAAGTAGTACGTTTTGGACGGAGAGAATCGGGCCAACAGCAGCCTTGGCAACCTTAGAGGTTATGCAACGCGTAAAGTCATGGGAGACCATAACCGCTATCGGGAAAAAAATACAGCAAGGCTGGAAGTCTTTGGCGAATTCGCACGGTTTAGATATTACTGTTTTAGGTATTCCTGCAATGACTGCCTACGGCTTTAATTACGATAATGCGTTGATATATAAAACGCTAATCACACAGGAAATGCTAAAAAAAGGATTTCTTGCTAGTACGAACTTTTATGCATGCATTGAACATACCGACGCGTATTTGGATTCATATTTTGATGCCTTAGACAGTATTTACACTACAATTGCAAAATGTGAAGCCGGTGAATTAGATGCAAACACGATCCTGGAAGGTCCGGTTTGCCATAGTGGATTTAAGAGGTTGAATTAAATCTATGAAAAACGCCTATAAGGTATTAGAGCAACAGGAATATTCTAATGGGAGGCTGTCCATCGTGCCAATACGATTTAGTGATCGGCATAAAATTAGAGTATGGCGTAATGAGCAAATCTATCACTTAAGGCAAGAGAACTACTTATCTGAGGAAGATCAGGATCATTATTTTGATAAGGTAATAAAAAAGACATTTTCTGAAGATCAACCGAAACAAGTTTTGTTTTCATATTTAGAAGATGGTGAATGTATTGGATATGGGGGATTAGTTCACATAAATTGGGGCGATCAAAACGCTGAGATATCTTTTTTGATGAAAACAGATATTAAAGGGCAAGAATATGAATCGTACATGATTAGTTTTATGGGACTTATTGAGCAAGTAGCATTTAAAGAACTCAATCTGCATAAACTATTCACTTATGCGTATGATATGAGGCCTGAAATTTACAGAATATTGGAGAAAAGTGGATTTAAGCGTGAAGCGATCCTTAAAGAACACTGTTGTCGAGAAGCGGTTTTTATTGATGTTATAATTCACGCTAAATTTAAACCTTGAGTATATCCTAATAAGAAATTTAATTGATCAATTTTATTTATGCTACGTTTTAGATATGCGACTTTAGATGATTCTGACCTATATTTTAATTGGGCGAATGATCCAATGGTCAGGAAAAATTCAATAAACACAGACCCTATTTTACTTGAGGATCATGTAAAATGGTTTGAAGGAAAAATAAATAATCCGGATGCTTTTATGTATCTGTTTTTCAATGATAAAGATGAGCCAGTTGGTCAATCTATTATTGAGTTTAAAAATAATTGGGTAACTATTGGGCAAACTATAGCTACGGAACATCGCGGGAAAAAATATGGAAAAGTGATTTTAACAATGTCAACGGATGATTTTTTGGAACAGTTTCCTGAAAGAACCATATTAAGTGTGATCAAAGCATCCAATATTCCATCTTTAAAGATGTCAATTAATAGTGGTTTCAACGTGCTTGAAGACGAAGCAGTTGATGGGAAAGTTTTAATTCTAAAAGGATTTAAACAACACGACCCTGACTATATTCTTGAAGCGAAAAAATATTATAAACTAATTTAGTAATATCACTCAAACAGAGATATGGGCTCAAATCCTGTATTAGAAATTATAAAAGACCGCATACTAATAATAGCTGAGCTTTCTGCAAACCACAATGGCTCATTAGAAACCGCGATTGAAACAATTAGAGCGGCAAAAAGAGCAGGTGCAGATTGTATTAAACTACAAACGTACACGGCGGACACCATGACCATCGACTCCAGAAAACCTGGCTTTAGAATTGAAGGAACTATATGGGATGGTAAAAATTTATACGAATTATACAAGGAAGCATACACTCCATGGGAATGGCACGAAGTGCTTTTTAAAACAGCAGAAGAGGAAGGGTTGATATGTTTTTCATCACCATTTGATAAATCTGCAGTTGATTTTTTAGAAAGCTTTGATGTACCGGCTTATAAAATTGCTTCTTTTGAAATAACAGATGTCCCATTAATTGAGTATGTAGCATCGAAAGGCAAACCTGTAATTATTTCTACGGGTATAGCTTCGACTGAGGATATTGAGCTTGCTTTAGAGGCGTGCAAACGCATGGGTAATGAAGACATTGCCGTTTTAAAGTGCACTTCAAGCTATCCTGCTCCATTAGAAGAAGCAAATCTTATAATGGTTAAAGATTTAGCTGAGAAGTATAATGTGACAAGTGGGCTATCTGATCATACAATAGGAAACACCGCGCCAGTAGTCGCTACGTGCTTTGGAGCCAGAATTATTGAAAAACACTTTATCCTAAACCATGATATTGGCGGCCCTGATGCGGCTTTTTCAATGGATGAAGCAGAGTTCAAAAATATGGTTGAAGCAGTAAGAGAAGCTGAAAAATCTATTGGACAGGTTGACTATAGTTTGACTGATAAGCAAAAATCCGGAAGAGATTATTGTCGCTCATTATATGTGGTTGAATCAATAAAAAAAGGTGAACTGATATCCGAGTACAATATTAAGAGTATCCGTCCCGGTTTTGGAATGCATCCTAAGTCTTATAACGCTGTTCTTGGGAAAAAAGCTGCTAAAGATATGGAAAAAGGGGATCCACTATTTAGCAGTTGTATTGAGTAGAAGTGGATAAGTTGCTAAAAAAAATAGCACCTGTATTTAAGAATAAGGTTATTCTATTTGTTTTTAGCCGATATGGCACTTATTTAATCCATTTCATTAATTCATTATTAATTGCAGTTTATTTAGGGCCTTTTTATTTAGGTATATGGGGATTCATAACACTTGTTACCTCATATATGCACCATGTAAATTTTGGAATTGCAGATGCAGTAACAGCAATTGTTTCTGTACATAAAAGTAAAGACGTCTATGTAGAGAAAGTTATAGGTACTGCAATTACCATGTTATTAGGATTATCGCTTATAGCTATAGTTCTATTTTCAATAAATGCCATTTTTAATCTTGATCTTGGCAGTAGATATAGTTTTGCTACTTATGCACCGGTGGTTGTGCTGATTGGGGTTTTAGCATACTTTAATAACCTATTTAACCATATATTCAGAGCATTTGGGAAGCTTTTTGAAATTGCTTTCAGCCAATCTATTTTTCCACTGTTAATGCTATCTGCCATTATCCTCTTTAGAGATAATGAGCTGCTTTGGGCAATGCTACTTGCAAACTTTACTGCCTTTTTATTGGCATTTATAATGTATGTAGCCAGAGCACCGGTAAAGTTAAAGCCTACATTTAGTGCAGATTTATTTAAAACTATTCAAACTAAGGGTTGGCACTTATTCATTTATAATACCTCATTTTACTTTATTGTGATTTCAACCCGTTCATTCGTGAGCGGTTATTATAGTGTTGTTGAGTTTGGATTCTTCACGTTCGCATTTTCTTTGGCCAATGTGATGCTTTTATTTTTGCAATCAATGGCATATTTGGTGTATCCAAAAATGTTAAATAGATTTGCAAGTGGCAAGACAAGCCAAAACATAGAGTTATTGCAGAAGCTGAGAGATGCTTATGTGACAACATCACACTTGCTCATTCATATAGCGATTCTTCTGTTCCCGTTTTTCTTAATCCTTTTTCCCGAGTTTACAGACGCAACAGATGCATTTAAATTAATTGCCCTATCCATTCTATTATATACTAATTCTTTTGGCTACTCCGGCTTATTAATAGCTAAAGGATTTGAAAAGCAAATTAGCAGATTGTCGTTCAGTGCCTTAATAATAAACGTGATAAGCGCAGTTATTCTGATAAAAGCATTTAGTGTTCCTTTTTCAATGGTAGTTCTTGCAACAATGTTTAGTTATTTTATCTATGTGTATATGGTAGGAAAATTAGGTATGAAAATGCTGGAATTAGACTATTCTTTTATTCAAGTAATTAAAGATATCTATCCAATGCGACTTTTGGGACCATATGCTTTAAGCTTATTTCTCATTATTACTGCAGTGCCTAGTCACTTTTTAGCAACACCTTTAATTTTGTTTATTGTATTCAATTTTAAAGTGCTGTTGAATCTAAAAACGGTTTTTAAATCAGTAATTGATAATCCCAAATTCATCAATATTTAATCAATAGATTATGTTCGGAAGAAGAGAAGAAGTAGTCATGTCGATTGTAAACAGTATTGATAATTGCCGGAGAGAACTTCAGTACTATGCACATTGGATTATTAGTAAAGATTTAAGAAGTGAGTTAGCAGAGACTAAAAAGTTGAAAAACAAACATAAAGGGCAAAGGTGTTTTATTGTTGGGAATGGGCCATCACTAAAACACCACGACTTAACGCGGTTAACGAATGAGTTTGTTTTTACAGTTAACTTCATGATGAAAAGTCCTGATTTCAAAACTTTGGATCCCAACTACCATTTGTTTTTTGACCCGATTGTCTTTGATTTAAACCCAGAAGTGCCGGAAGACAGAGAACGGATTGAGGAGATCAATAGAACTATAAAGTCGAACCCTGATCTTGTATATATTATTCCTTACAGACGCAGAGCTAATTTCCTCAAGCTATTCCCTAAGCATAAGTTCCATTTTATCTATAATTACAAAACATATACAAAGCAGATTAAAAATCCTGCGCGATTACATAGTATTACGCCTGGATTCCAAAATGTCGTAATTTATGCCATTAATACCGCTGTTTATATGGGTTTTAAAGAAATATATCTGATAGGGGTTGATATGACCGGCTTTTTAGAGCATTTCGAGTATAATAAAGTCAATGAGCAGTGGGGACATTCGTATGTTAAAGATGAAAAGGAAAAAGCATTTGTTATAAAAAAACTTAAAGAGAAAAAAATCGACAATGAGTTTTATCTGAAAACATATGGTAAAACTTTAGAGCAGCTAAAGATTATGTGTAGTCATACCATAAATAATAATGTAAAGTTGTTTAATGCTTCCCAACACGGGGCTATAGATTTTATTCCTCGGGTTGATTATAATGAATTATTTTAATTTAAGTTATCTTCGTTAATGTCTTGAGTTATACGTGGAGAAAGAATTAAACAATAGCAGCACATATTTAGTACACTTCGTGGGTTTAGCGATTGTACTTTTTGCATTAAGTGATGTGCTACAGTCTAGATTGTTGATAACTGCTGGCGTGGGATTGGCTGTGTTTTCATTTATACTATATCTGCCAAATAAGGAGGGGTACCTTGTTTTAGAATCAATGCTCTTCATGCTTGTACTGCTAATCACATCATTAATGAATCTTCTCTTTACAGATAATGGAATAGGTGGTTCACTCACTTTATTGGGAAACATGTTGTTGGCTTATCTGTTCATTCTGGTCGATAATAAAAAAATGGTAGTATGGATAATACTTGCATTTGGTATAGTTGTAGGATTTATATCATATCATATATTTATTTTAAACACACATCCCAATTTTATATATGAAGATTTAAGCAGAAACCATGCAGGGTTTGTA
>SLDG01000120.1 GCA_007125355.1 Balneolales bacterium
CGGCCATACCACAGCAGCCGGTATCCCATAAATTAGGCTCATAGCCAAAAGAGGCTAAAGCATGCTCTAAAGTTTCCATTCCGGTGATGGCCTTCGCGTAACAATGCCCGTGTACATACACCGTTTTTTTTCGGGGATGTTTTTTTTGTGTGATGGCACTACTTTTTATTTCGCGGGAAATAAATTCTTCGAACATGAAAGAACCTTTTGCCAGGGTCTCGACCGTTGCCCGGTCTTCACTGTTGCAAAGCTCGGGGAATTCATCTCTTAGCGTTAGTATCTCAGAAGGTTCAAGTCCGATTATGGGAACACCATCTTCCACAAACGGTTTGAGCTTTTTAATCAGGTTTGTGACCGTTTTTTTTGCCTCGCGTGGAAATCCCCCTGAAATTAACGTGCGTCCGGCTGAGGCCACAACAGGCGTTATCAGGCGATAGCCAAGTTTGTCTAATGCATTCCAGGCAGCGATTGCCTGTTCGGGTTGGTGCCAATCTGTAAACGGATCAACAAGAAGTAATACTTGCTTGCCTGTGTTTTTGGGATTGGGAATGAGCTTTTTTGCAATCGAAGAAAATGACTTCCGCGCAAATGCCGGAAGCGGGCGCTCGGGATGCAATCCGGTTAAGTGCTTCATAAAAAAGCGTCCGGACGGCGTAGAGGCTATTACATTGCTTATTGCGGGCAACAAGGCACCCAACCTGAGATAAGGAAACGGATTTGCCCAAAAACGGTCTCTGAACGTGGAGCCTTTTCGGTCGTGCCAGCCCTGCATAAACTCAGATTTCATACGTGCCATATCCACGTTAGCAGGACACTCACTTTTGCAGGCTTTACAGCTCAGGCAAAGTTTCAGGGCCTCGTGGATGTCCTCGCTTTCAAACGCCCCCGGACCTTTTTCCATGAAAAGCTGTCGGAATACGTTGGCACGGCCGCGCGTGCTGTCTTTTTCATCGAGGGTAGCCATGTAACTCGGGCACATCGTGCCACCGCTTTCGGCTCTTTTTCTGCACACTCCGGCTCCGTTGCAGAGTTCCAGCGCGCTTGAAAATCCGCTTTCTTTTTCCCACGAGAACACGGTATCCACCGGTGCCATTACTTTTTCGGGATTATGCCTGAGTTGCGCATCCATTGGCAGCGGGTTTACAATCTTACCGGGATTCAAAATGTAGTTAGGATCAAAAATTTCCTTCACCTGCTTCAGGACACCGGTCATTTCTTTTCCAATAACCATTTCGATATAGGGTGCGCGGTTGCGGCCATCCCCGTGCTCGCCGGAAAGTGATCCCCGGTATGATTTTACGAGTAGCGCCACATCTTCCATCATGGCTTTCATTTTGTCGATATCCGCTCGTTTATTCAGATCGAAAACCGGCCGCAAGTGCAATTCACCGACCGAAGCGTGCGCGTAAAACACACAGGAGGTTTCGTACTTGGCCAACAGTTTACGGAAATCTTTGATATACGCCGTTAAATCCACAACTCTTACTGCGGTGTCTTCAGCAAAAGAGGGCGTTTTGGCATCGTCTGAAAGTCCCATCAAAAGCCCAAGCCCGGCTTTGCGCAATTCCCAAACGCGCTTCATTTTTTCGGGCTCGCTGAACAGGGGAAAGGCATATCCCAAATTATGCTCTTTTAAATCCTTCAACAGAGCTTCTGCACGCTCTTTAATTTCATCAACGTTTTTTCCGTCGAATTCGATAATCAACAAACAGGCCGGTTCGCCATCGAGGAAGAATCGGTTTCTTTCCTGCTCAATATTTCGTTTTGTGGCATTAAGAATATTATCATCAATCAACTCTACCGCTGCGGGATTATGCTTAACTGCAATCACGGTTGCCCGCATGGCGTTATCGAGGGTTTTGAAATGCGGGATGAGGAGTACTTTTATTGGATCGACGGGCTCAAGATTGAGCTCAAGTTTGGTGCTTACGGCAAGGGTTCCCTCAGAGCCACAGAGTAACTCGGCAAGATTGAATGGCCGGCCTCCTTTTGAGATGGGCTCCATTTTACACAATTTGTCCAGAGCGTAACCCGTGTTTCGTCGTTTAACATCGGGGTGAGGAAAAGCATCCTCAATAGCTTTTTTGTTTTTTTTTAAAAGGGGGATAATCTCCCTGTAGATGCTGCCCTCAAGAGTATTCAGCTTTTGCTTTTCGTGAATCTGATCGCTTGTCAATGGCTCGAATCGCACTTCTGAGCCATCGGATAAAACTGCATCAATGGCCAAAACATGTTCTCTAGTGCTTCCGTATTTGATGGAATACGAACCGGCCGAATTATTCCCGGCCATACCGCCAATCATGCATCTGTTTGTGGTGGATGTATCGGGACCGAAGAGCAGCCCGTGTTTTCCTGCTTCTCTGTTAAGTTCATCGCGAATCACTCCGGGCTCCACAATTGCTTTTTTTGAATCGGGATTTACAGATAAAATCCGGTTCATATATCGCGATATATCGGCAATAATGCCGCCGCCCGTGGTTTGTCCCGCAAGGCTGGTTCCCGCCGCCCTGAGTGTAATGCTCGTTTTTTGATCATTCGCGTATTTAACTACCGCCGCGAGTTCCTGTTCATTTTTAGGAAAGCAAACCGCATCGGGCAGCTCCTCGTACATAGAAGCGTCATTCGCATAAAGCCTGCGGGTGAGAGAATCGGTAAAGAGTTTAGGAAATTGTAACGTATCCATCAATGCATATAAAGTAGTCTGTCCGGAAGATACCGTTTAGGATAAACATAAAACAGATGGAATTGATATGGAGTTGCAGGATTAAGGACTTTCAAATGGAAAATGTTCAATAAGTTAATCGGTTCTAATTGTGAATGGAATTATCCGTAATAATTCATTATAATGTGAATCATAAAATACTGACAATAGTGATACCCTTGTAACAAACATTTTTCTTTTTTGAACCCTATATTATTTTTTCTAAAGGATTTACGTAAAACCGGTGCTTTGGCGCCAAGTTCACGGTTTTTGGCCGAGGATATCACTGAGCTTTTCCGTGAGCAAATACAGCAAAGCAATACTCCCTTGCGTATATTGGAGTTGGGGCCCGGAAGCGGCAGCCTTACTAAGCAAATTGTATCTTCGTTAAGGCCAATCGATTCACTGGATTTGGTTGAGATTAATCCCCACTTCACACGATTACTCAGAAGACGGTACAATCAGGATAATATAAAAGTGCATTATACCGACTTTTTAGAGTTTTATCCCCAAAAACCCTACGATTATATATTCTCAAGTATTCCTTACGAAACCATCCCCGAAAGTGTAACGGAACTAATTTGGCAGAAGAAACTTGATCTTTCTAAGGCCGGCGGAAAAATCATGTACTACAAATATCTGAATTTCAACCATTTCCGATGCAAGTTCGAAAAAGAGCTCGTCAAAGAATGTTGTGTTGATAAAAAGCTGGTTTTCCTGAACCTTCCACCGGCTAAATTGTTTACGCTACAGGTCAATAATGAAGCTCTTGATGTTAAAAGTGCTGTGAAGTCCAGAATTTCTGCTTGATTCCGAGTGACACTCTCCTTATTACAACCCTCTGCTTTTCCAAATTTACAGCATCTTGCTACCCTTAAGCACTCTGAATATTCTTATTGGTGTATTTGGGAACGCTTTTCGAGAAAAGGTATGATGCATCGTGGACAAATTAGAACACCACAGGGAACACAATGGCTTACTTTGCCCGTGCATCCCGAGGATAAAAAGAAGCCACTGAATGAAGTCAGACTGGCAAAAGACAAAGATTGGGTGCCAACATTCCTGACAGCCCTCCATTTAAGCTACCGAAACAGCGTATATTATGATTTCTTCGAAGCCGAAATCGAGTCTGATTTTTACGAAGCAAGCAACCTTGATTCCCTGCTTGATGCAGTTCTGTTTTTAAGCAACAAGCTTTTTTTATACACCGAGTGGCCTATAAAACCAACGCTATTAAACTCGAAATCTGAAACTAAAAAAGTAATCGAACAATCTAATCCTGACTGCATTTTAATGGAACCGGGAAGCCGCTATTTCAGGCCTGTCTTTCCCGAAAGAAAGGAAGCTGATTTCTCACTGCCGGTATACCGTCAACATTTCGAGGGCTTTGAGCCAAACTGTTGCCTCTTAGACGTCTTATTCCAATACGGCCCCGAATCGTATCAGATATTTGATGCGCTTTAATGTAAAAGCGCGACTTGTTCGCGCACGTGCAGTACCTCCCGGCACGCACGGGATTATATGGCGTCCCCGCCAAAAGTTAAGATTTAGCCAAAGACAAACCTCCAAGGTTTCAAAAAACTTGGAGGTTTGTGCTTATTTTATATCCCAAGTCGAATCAACTTTTTAAACGGCAGCGGGGACGCTGCATGAAACCCGTTCGCGCGAGGACGCGCTGAACGTGCATTTTAAAAATCCGTGCAATCCGTGTAATCAATAAAATCCGTAATCAAATCACTGATACCCAAACACAACCATCCCAATCATACACACAGCCGCAAACGCAAGGATTTTAATCAATAATGGGAAACAAAATCGGAACCAACGGTCGTAAGGCACACCGGCCATACCGAGCATCCCCATAAGGACAGCATTTGTTGGTACAATCATATTAGCGAA
>SLDG01000333.1 GCA_007125355.1 Balneolales bacterium
GGCCTTCGTGTCCATCAACTCTTGACTCGAGAGCTCCAACACGACCGTCGAGTGTATTAATTTGGTTGCCTTGGCTGGCTACGCGTCGCTCTACGTTATCTACTCTTGAACCTAATGCCATAAGAGCATTGTAGTCAGACTCAGTTAGCCTGTGTGGTTTACGCCATGATTGTGGCGTAGCATCTGAAGAACCAAAATGATAGCGCACACCTAATGTTGCTATACCATAGTACTTTAAAGTGTTTGTGAAGGTTGCTGTATTAGGCAAATTATGAGCAATATTCAACTCAGCTTGTGCAAGAATATCGAGTGAGTTTGTAGCTCGAATAGATAAACTACCTCCTACAACACCAAGAGGTCTGATACCTTCGAAATCTCCAATGTTTGATACGATAAGCCCAACTCCAGCAAATATGTTTGGAGCTACTCTATCCCAGATAGTATCGAGCATAAGAATGTTACGTAGATGAACTACGCTTCTTACAGATGCTGAAAGCATTTGATCGCCGCCTTGCATCTGATTATAGTAACCCATTCCTTCGATAGAGAAATTTGGTGTTAAAGAATACTGTAGTCCAAGACCAAGAGCAGGATTTATACCATCAGTGTTAGGTCCGCTGAGGGTTAATCCACCATTGATGGATATACTGAACCGTCTGTCATGCTCTTGAGCATTTACAGTAGTAATAAATCCAGAAATTAGCAGAGCAAGAACTAAGATGCCGGTTTGTATATATGTAGTTCTCATAGTTTGTTTTATTTAGTGTATATTTGTTTTGATAATAAATAGTGCTGCATGAATTACAATACTCAAAAATACATTATTTTTTAAAACAAAGAAAATCTTATGTGTTGTAATGATAAAAAAAGTATGAAAAAAGTATTCGAAAAATTAAATAAGGCTCATAGTCAATATTATCAAGTATTTAACAGAGAAAAAAAACTCATAGAATTACTTGAAACCATCGTTAATGAAAGAGATACTATAAAAAAGGCTATACAATCTGATTTTAAAAAGCCATTTGCTGAGATAGATTTCACCGAAATTGTGCCTGTAGTGAGCGAACTTAGGCATGCCATATCCAACATCAACAAATGGACAAAGCCGCAAAAAAACAGTCGAACCTTAGTACATTACAACAGCAAAGTGAGAGTAATTTATCAACCAAAAGGTGTTGTTCTGATTATTTCCCCCTGGAATTATCCTTTCAGCCTTTGTATTGGCCCGTTGATTTCTGCTATAGCAGCCGGAAACAGGGTAATTATAAAACCCTCTGAATTCACTCCTAATACATCAGCATACATCAAAGAGCTGTTATCGAAAGTATTCCCTGATGATTGGGTGTACGTAGCCACAGGTGGTGCAGATGTTGCGAAAGAGTTAACATCGCTGCCATTTAACCACATTTTCTTTACAGGCAGCCCGAATGTAGGGAAGCTTGTTATGAAAGCTGCATCAGAGCATCTATGCTCGGTAACGTTAGAACTTGGCGGCAAATCACCGTGTATTTTAGATGAAAATTTTAACGCACAAACATTCGCAAAACGAGTGGTATGGGGTAAATTCATAAATGCAGGCCAAACTTGTATTGCACCTGATTATTTGTTGATACCAAAAAACAGACGGAATGAATGCCTGGAGTTTTTGGAAAAAGAAATTAATGAGCGTTTCCCCGGCCCCGTTGATTCATATACCAGAATTATAAACGAGAAACACTTTAACCGATTAATTGAGGTACTTGAAGATGCTAAATCTAAGGGTGCAATAATACACTATGGCGGTGAATCAGATACGAATGAATTATACATTAAACCGACCATTATATCGAACATAAAATCGAATATGACCATACATAACGAAGAAATCTTCGGCCCCATATTACCTTTTTACACGTATGAAACCAAAGAGGACTGCATAAGAGATATTCTTTCAAAACCGCGCCCGCTGGCAACGTACTTATTCACAAAAGACAAAAGTACCATGAACTTGTATAAAGACAACATTAACACAGGTGCATTGGTTGTAAATGATGTATTATCTCACTACATCCACAAACACCTTCCCTTTGGCGGAAGCAACAACAGTGGTATCGGACGCTCCCATGGTATTTATGGATTCAAAGCTTTTTCAAACGAAATGGCTTACTTAGAAACCGGGCCGGGACCTACCGGTGCAGATATTATTAAACAGCCTTATGACAATAAAGTGAAGTTCCTGATAGACAAAGCAATCAAGTATCTATAAAAAGGTTAGAAAAACTTTCAGATAGTGGCCTCAAATGACGCCGGCAACTCAAATACGCCCTTAAATCTTATCCTTTCTTGCCTGGTCAGTCTGTAAATTAGTTTTCGATTATCTAAATCAATTTCAAACGCCCAAACATTTGAAAATGCCTGTGGATGCAAACGAGCTGTTTCTTCATTAGCATAAAAGGACTTTTTAAGTATATGTTCATCACCTGCAATTCCACCATAGGAGTCAGCGACTTCATTCAGCCCATCTACCTGCTTGTGTATGAGCTTTAAAGCCAAATTCTGATCTTCCAGTACCTGAATTAAAAATGTATTTCTGTTGACATCATTGATATAAAAATCAATTTCTATAGTATCGTCTGCACATGTAGTAAAATTAAACTTTAGTTTAGCGTTTCTTAACTCATGTCCTGACTCTGTAGGGTATTCTGTTCTTCCCTCAAGAGCTTCTCCACAAAGGCTTCCTAAATTTCTAAAAAACTCAATATTAAAAGTAGAGTAGGGGTTTTCATCCGCCTCATCTTCAATCTCACCGTTTTTTTTACATGCTGCAACTAATAGAATACACAAAACAGTAATAATTAAACATAAATTGAAAGACGTTACGCTATGATTATTCATTTAGAAAGAAATGTAATGTTAATTTGAAAAGATGATAGCTAACTAATAAGATTCAGTTTTTTTGACTAAAACAGTCTGAAATAAACTGAGAATTTTATGACCGGATAATACTCCGTCCATTCCAGATTGTTCTCCAATATTGATGCCTGCTCTGCGGTTGGAGCTAATGCTCCTTCTGCTTTCATGCGTACATTTGGCCTTTGATGAAATATAATACCAAACTCTATATTATAGCCTATAACATTACCGGAAAAAACATTTCCAAAACCAAATGAAGCAAAGGGTGCGAATCGGGCATACGAAATATCTGCTTCTACATTGCCCAGCTCAGATGCGGCATAAATGTCACCGCCTATTTGATATGGCCTTCTTGGAATTAGAGTTGCGGTGAAGTCATTATCAGCAAAAATAAGGCCACCTGAAACCCTGAAGTTGTTACCAAATGGGTGCAGGTCTATAACTCCACTAAAGTTATTTAATTCCATACTGCCTTTAAAATCAAAGTCACCAGAAGTACGATCACCAAAATTATGGTTGAATGAAAAAGCATGAAATCCTGCTCGAAAATTAAAACTGTTATTTAATTTAACTACAGCTTCGCCACCCAAGCCTAACGTACCTGCATTAGCTTTGATCCCAAAAAATTGTCCATACACTATTTGAGGACAAGCCAATAAGAAAATTATCAGTAAAAATTTCTTCATGAAACTAATCGAAAATGACTGTATAAAATACGGGGAATTCAGACATTTAGTATAATAGTAGTATGCAGTACAACTAATTAATTTGTGCCTGCTTAAGTATACCGTGGAAAAAGTCAAAGTATCAATTTCTCTTGATACTAAAAAAAGCCGGAAAGGTTATCCCTTCCGGCTTTTAAAGTAAGATAGTCAATGATTAACTTAAATATTATAAGTCATCACAAACGCTTTGTGGTAGTTCAACTACTTCTTCGAAAAGATCACCGTCTTCAGCGGCAGTCAAATCTAATTCGTAGTCATACCATTCGTTCTCGTAGAATGCACCAAACAGATAATTACCCGGTGCAGGCAGCGTAATTTCAAGTTCCCCATTTACAACGCTGCCGGCAGATAGCCAGCTACCACCAACGGCCGGCCTGTAGAATGCAGGAAAATTCGGGCGAATTTCGATGTCATCGTTGTCAACACATGTTCCCACCCCACGGAAAGTAACCGTTATTTCAGTAGTTTCGCCTAACGTAACATCAACATCAGTAGGTGAACATAAGTCTTCTAAAACTTGAGTTTTAACAAGTTGATCAGCCATATTATACAACTCCAATTTACCGGGAACATTTAATGGAGCTTGAAGGAATTGTATAAAATTCGGAACACCAGGCAGGCTACGAGAAGCTGCCCAGCCCAAAAAAGTATTCGGAGTTACATCGGTTCTTAACAATTTACCTCTCAATTGAGAATTATTGCCTATGAGGTTAACTCTTGTACCCATGTAACAACGAGGTCCGTACCAATCTATATTCCACCATGATAAGTGGTCAGCCTGAAAACTAATTGAAGCACGATTGTTTTTGTTTACACCGATAGTGGTATTTCCTTCGAAATTCCATTCGCCTGTGGCTTCGTCATAGCTCCAGATTGGGGCAGTGTCACCAGCTGTAACAGGGTTACCGGAAGCATCTGTAACACCGTCTTCGAGTTCCATTTCAATATCAATCGGTTGACTGAA
>SLDG01000316.1 GCA_007125355.1 Balneolales bacterium
AAAAGATAAGATATGAGTGATAACGGGGCTATCGAATTGTTAGTCAAGAGATTCATGGAACTTGACGGGTTACTGTCTTCATTGTACGAAGATCAATCGAAGCGTTCATTGTATTTGTTGTTAGATGAATCCTTCAGAATAAGATATGCAAGTCCGCATTTTTATGAATTAGTTGGGATTAAGCAGCCTAATATTGATTTTTTGTCTCTTGTAGAAGAATCGGAAAAGGCAGCAGCAGAGAGTGAGCTTTCAAAAGCCTTAGTGAGTGGGCAGATTGAAATCCCATCTCTCACCTTTAAGGATAAAAATAAACAATCAGCCAAAGTTAAACTTATCTCAGAGGCTGCATGTGACAATAGTGGAAGATGCATAGCCTACAAATGCATCTTAATTCCACGCGACGAGCTTTTGGCAGAACTTGAAAAGCAACGCAAAAAAGCAGAAGATGCTAACAAGGCAAAAACCGAGTTTTTGGCGAATATAAGTCATGAAATAAGAACGCCAATGAATGCCATTCTTGGTTTCACAGAGCTTTTACAAGATGAAATAACAGATAGTAACCACAGGCAATATCTTGAAGCTGTAACTACCAGTGGGAATAATCTAATGATGATTATCAATGATATACTCGATTTGTCACGATTAGAAGCGGAGAAAATAGAAATCAGTTATTCTGAAGTGAATCTTGAGTCTCTTATTGACGATGTTTTGCAAATATTCAGACTCGATATGGAGCAAAAAGGCCTGCATCTTGAAAAGAACATTGATTCTGATTTACCGAATGCGCTGATGCTCGATAATACACATTTAAGACAAATCCTCGTCAATCTAATTGGGAATGCGGTAAAGTTTACTGCTGAGGGCAGTATTGTAGTAAATGCCGTCTTCAGTCAGATAGCAGAGTCAAACACAGGTTCATTGACCTTAAGTGTTGAGGATACGGGAATAGGCATACCTGAAGATCAGCAAAAAGTTATTTTTGAATCATTCAGACAACAGAGTGGCCATAGCTCAAGAAAATACGGAGGAACCGGTTTAGGGCTGGCAATTACAAAAAGACTCACAGAGAAAATGAAGGGATTCATCGAGCTTGAAAGTACAGTTGGAAAGGGCAGCGTGTTTACCGTCCATTTCCCGGTTGTTGAATTATCTGATAGCCGTGGCCTTGTCTCCGGAAAAGATGCTGCCGGAGAATATGTTTTTAAAGGGGGATCTGTGTTGATTGTTGATGATGTGCCATTGAATAAAGAGTTACTTCAAAACTATATAAAGCAAGCTGGATTTAAAACATTTACCGCCTCAAACGGAAGTGAAGCACTTGGCTTATTAGATAAAAAGCACATTGACCTTGTGTTTATGGATATTAAAATGCCGGTAATGTCAGGGCTCGAAGCCATAAGAAAAATGAAGAAACACGATAATTGGAAGGCGATTCCGGTGATTGCTGTTACAGCTTCGGTTTTTTATAATCCCGGCCAAGAACCTGATTTACTGCTGTTTGATGATTTCCTGAAAAAGCCTGTGAACCGCTCAACTATACTTAAAAAAATGGCTGAATACCCCGTTTTTGGAGCTGAAATAGTGCAGGGATCTCCAAAAAAAGATGATTATGAGAAGCTTGGGCATGAAGTAAAAAGCCTGACTAAAGTGCAAGTTGAAGAGTTATTGTCAATACTCAACAAATTAAAAAGCTCTCAAAAAGCTATGATTATGAGTGAAGTAGAAAGGACTTCTGATGAACTAAAAAATCTTGGTATAAAATATAAAATCGAGCTTTTAAAAGTTTACGGAGATGCGTTTCTTGATGATGTAAAAAACTTTGACGTTGTGAGCATTACAAAAAGGCTTGAAAAATTTGAGAATATGCTTATGGCACTAATCGTACCCGCCACAAAAAGTGAATGAACTTTGAATATTTCTAAAATGCAAAAACCTTTAATACTTATTGTAGATGACACGCTTAAAAATGTGCAGCTTTTAGGTACGGTTCTAAAAAAAGCAGATTATGAAATTTCAGTTGCCACCGACGGGAAACGAGCTTTAGAACTGCTTGAAACCGTTAGCCCTGACTTAATTCTATTAGATATTATGATGCCGGATATTGATGGCTACGAGGTTTGTGAAAACATTAAACAAAACTCAGAGCTCAGAAGCATCCCTATAATTTTTTTGACGGGTAAAACGGATACAGAAGATATTGTTAAAGCTTTTGAAACCGGAGCGGCAGACTATGTTACAAAACCTTTTCGTACCGCAGAACTATTGGTAAGAGTCAGGTTACAATTAGAGTTAAAACAAGCCAGAGACAATTTAAGAAAAAGTAACAGTGAGCTCGAGAGGCTTAATAAAGACAAGGATCAGTTCTTGTCTATTGTGGCACATGATTTACGTAGTCCGTTTCAGGGTATATTGGGTCTTACCGGCCTTCTAAAAAACGAATTCGATTGCCTTAAGTACGATGAACGCAAAAGTATAATTGAACTTATTGATTCATCAGTAAATGGCATTTATAAACTGGTAGAAAACCTGCTATCATGGTCATTAATCGAATCGGGTAAATACAAATTAATCATGAACTCGCTTACGGTAGAAGAGGTGGTTCAAAATCAGTTGGAATTATTTCAAATCCATGCTAAGGATAAACTAATAAACTTAGAAATAAAGGTTGATAACGATTTATACATCTACTCAGATGAACAGGCAATAAGCACCATTTTAAGAAACCTGATTTCTAATGCAATAAAATTCACACCCAGAGAAGGCCGTATTAGTGTTTCTGCGAAAAGAATTGGTAAACATGTTGAATTTTGTGTCAGCGATACAGGTGTTGGGCTGGAACAGGAAGTTATAGATAAAATTACAGGACATGAAGTTGAAACGGTCAAATCGAAGCTGGGTACCGATAAAGAGAAAGGCAGTGGCCTGGGGCTTGTGCTATGCAGGGAATTAATCCACTTATTATGCGGTGACCTTAAAGTGGTGGTAAAACATGGCAAGGGTACCGACTTTTACTTTACTATACCGGATTTTGCCTCATCTGAAAGCACAAAAAAAAATGTTGATTGAAATTCGCTTGTAATCAATTAAATTTAATATATGATATTTTTAGAGATACTATTTTGGCTTCTGGCTTTATTGGTCGCGTACACGTATGTAGGTTATGGTGTAGTGATTGCAGCTTTGGCATTTATAAAGCAAAAAATAAATCCCGAAAAACCATTTAACGAAGCGTTTGAACCCGCGGTTACTTTAATCGTGGCAGCATATAATGAGGAAGAATGGATAAAAGAAAAAGCCAAAAACATGCTTGAACTCGATTATCCCCAGGAAAAAATGCAGATTCTATTCGTTACTGACGGGTCTGACGATAATACTCCGGAAATTTTAAAAGAATATGATCAATTTACATTACTGCATAAGCCCGAGAGAGCCGGTAAAATTGCAGCTATGGAAAGAGCGGTTACGTTTGCCGAAAATCCTATTTTAATTTTTTCGGATGCAAATGCATTGCTCAATAAAGAGGCCGTAAAAAACATTGTTCGACACTACAATGATCCTGAAATAGGCGCTGTTGCCGGCGAAAAAAGAATAATTGTTGCTAAAAATGACAGTGCCAGTGGTGCAGGTGAAGGATTTTACTGGAAATACGAGAGCTTCCTAAAAAAAATGGACTATAAATTCTACAGCGTAGTTGGTGCGGCAGGTGAGCTTTTTTCTGTTAGGAGAGACTTATATGAGCCGGTACACAAGAATGCAATTCTTGACGACTTTATGATTTCACTTACGATAAATGAAAAAGGGTACAGGGTTGCCTATGAACCAGATGCATATGCATCGGAATTGCCATCAGAATCGGTAGAAGCCGAATGGACTCGGAAAACAAGAATTGCCGCAGGTGGTATTCAATCTATTTTGTGGTTAAAATCTCTCTTGAACCCATTCAAGCACGGCAGGCTAACGTTTCAGTATGTCTCGCACCGTGTTTTAAGGTGGACCCTTGTTCCTGTAAGTATCATTTTTTTATTCGTTCTGAACTTGTTTTTGATAGGGCATAAACCTATTTATGACTTGCTCATAATTTTTCAGCTATTTATATTCTTTCTTGGATTTGCTGGATATTTGTTAGAGAATAAAAAAATTCGATTCAAATTGTTTTTTATTCCTTATTATGTATTGATGATGAATTTAGCAGTATTTGTTGGTTTTAAGAGATTTATATCAGGCAAACAAACCGTTTTGTGGGCTAAAGCCAAAAGAGCTAAACAATAAATATTTTTTATGAACTGCATTATAGTAGACGACGAATATATTTCGAGAGAAATTTTAACAAGGCTCATTGAACGCGTTAAGGGCCTTAATTTGGTTGGCTCTTGTGAAAGTGCCAGATCTGCCAAAGCGCTTATGCATGAAGAAAATGTGGATTTGATTTTTTTGGATGTTGAAATGCCTGAGCTCAGCGGTATAGATTTACTCGATATGCTCGATGACGACAAGCCAATGATTATATTTGTCACCTCAAAAGAAGAATACGCTGTAAAAGCATT
>SLDG01000042.1 GCA_007125355.1 Balneolales bacterium
AGTCACCCACCATTTCCGTTTCTGCCAAATCTATTGACGATGTAATCATCCATCATTTTGCGGAATTCGCGACCAATGTGATCGCCGGAGAGCGTTACTCTGTGTTCGCCGTCTACATAAACCGGTGCTTTGGGCTCTTCGAATGTACCAGGTAGCGAAATTCCAATATCGGCGTGCTTTGATTCGCCCGGGCCGTTTACTACGCACCCCATTACAGCCACATGCATGTCTTCTACACCGGGATAAATATTGCGCCAAATGGGCATCATTTCGCGGATATAGCCCTGAATTTCATCCGCTAATTCCTGAAAATAGGTACTTTTTGTCCTGCCACAACCCGGACACGCCGTTACCTGCGGTATAAAATTTCTGATACCAAGCGATTGCAACACCTGCTGACAAACACGCACTTCCTCGGCACGGTCCCCGCCCGGTTGTGGGGTCAGCGAAACACGAATCGTATCCCCAATCCCCTGTTGCAGCAAAATAGAGAGCGCCGCTGAACTGGCAACAATGCCTTTCATCCCCATGCCCGCCTCTGTAAGGCCAAGGTGCAGCGGGTGGTTACAAAGAGTTGCCATACGGGTATAAATCTCAACCAAATCCTGCACGCCTGACATTTTACAGCTGATGATAATCTTGTCTTCCGACAGCCCGACTTCCTGAGCCAGTGCAGATGAACGCATGGCGCTGTCAAGAATCGTATCCATCATTACTTCTTTGGATGATTTTGGCTCGGGCAATTCATTATTCGCGTCCATTTTCTCTGCGAGAAGCTGCTGGTCTAACGAGCCCCAGTTTACGCCAATCCTGACCGGCTTATCATATTTCACCGCCTGCTCTACAATGGTACAGAAATTTTTATCTCTGCCTCGTGTACCGGTGTTTCCGGGATTAATCCTAAATTTAGATAATGATTCGGCGCACTCAGGAAATTGCGTTAACAACACATGTCCGTTGTAATGAAAATCGCCTACAAGGGGAACATCCACATTAATTTTATCCAGTTTTTCACGGATGTATGGCACAGCGGCGGCAGCCTCTTTGTTGTTTACGGTTATCCGCACCAATTCAGAGCCGGCATCGGCAAGTTCTGCCACCTGTTTTACGGTATCATCAATATCTGCCGTATCGGTGTTGGTCATCGATTGCACCACCACAGGCGCGCCTCCGCCAATGGTAACATCACCGACCTTGACTTCAAGCGACTCTCTGCGTTTTATCTGATTCATAAATATCGTTCTGTGGATTTTTTAAAATTACAAAGTATAGGTTCAGTTGCTGATATTATTTATCGAGCTTACTCAAGTCGAACAACCTCTTTTTTTCTTCAGCAGTGAGGCCGTCATATCCGCTTTTTGAGATTTTTTCGAGGATGCGGTCCAGTTCGTCCTGATCTTCTTCATCCAGAATTTCAGCATCTGAAACAGATGTCATTTTGGGATTAAAACCTTTTTTCTGTCGCGGCGGTTTTTCTTCTCTTCTCTCTCTTTTAAACATTCCGGAGAACCCGCTCAGCCACGCGTCGTAGTTATACCCGCGGTAGTACATTTTCAACAGAGCCCATCCCCAAAAAGCCCCGCCAAGGTGTACAATCCGGGCGATATTATCGGCACTTGAAATAAACAGGATGTCTAATGCGATGAGTCCCGCGACCAGATATCTCGCCTGAATGGGCGGAAAGAAAATGAGCATCAGCTTGAATGTGGGGAAAAGCATCGCGAAGGCGACCATCACACCAAAAACAGACCCTGAAGCTCCGACAGTGGGGATTTCTCCACCGCCAAAAATAGCCGTGACAAGCGTGTTTACCAGCGCGCCGCCAATTCCTGCACCGAAATAGATAACGAGGAAGTTTTTAGTCCCGAGATGTTCCTCAACCATCCTGCCAAGGAACCACACCCAAAGCATGTTAAAGAGTAAGTGGAAAAAGCTGCCGTGCAGGAACATGTACGTAACAAGCCTCCACGGTTGCGAGAACGTCATTACCGGATCGGAGTAGAAGCCAAAACTGAGCGTAATCCACCTCGATGCGCTTTGCCCGGCCAGCGTCATTAGTATAAACACCACTACATTTATGGTGATGATATACCTGAGCGCCGGCGGCATCATCATGTAACCCCTCTTAAAGGATTCGCCAAAAGAATCTTGTTGATACATTTTAATACAGGTTTGTTGGGAGTCGCCAATATTTAATCAGGAAGTAACCAACCACCATTCCGCCAAGGTGAGCGAAATGGGCGATACCGGTTTGCAGGCTCGATACACCCATAAACAACTCGAATGCCCCGTAAATTATTACAAAGTATTTGGCTTTAATCGGCACCGGGATGAATAAAAGAAATAACTCTCTGTTTGGGAACATCATACCGAAAGCAAGAAGGATTCCGAATACCGCGCCTGAGGCACCGATTACCGGTACGCCTGAGCCAGTAATGAGAAAATGCAGAATTCCGGCTCCAATCCCTGTAAGGAAATAATATTGTGTGAACCTGCGTGTACCAATGGTATTTTCTATGGCTGTGCCAAAAATCCAGAGAGCAAAAAGATTGAAGAATATGTGGCCAATCCCCCCGTGCAGAAACATGTAGGTAACAAGCTGCCAGGGATAGAAAATAAATGGCTCACTTGGGAAAATACCGATACCTCGCTCCCAGGGGAACATGGCAAAAAAGGCGAAGATGATCTCTCCAATTCCCGGGGTCATTAAAGCGACGAAGCAGATGGCGTTAATAACGAGTAAATGCTTAACCGCGGGCGGAAATAATGAAAATTGTGTAGTTGGCTGATAGCTCAAAACGTTGCTTTTATCTTGGTTTTATTCAAATAATTTTTAACCCTGTAATATACGTTTATTCCACTTAAAGTGACGCCCGGAATTCCCTGTCCGGGATAAACCGTATCACCGCACAAAAATAAGCCGGAAAATGGCGCCTGAGCAGGTGTCCAGTCCAACAGCGATCGGTTCATACTTTGCGGGATGCCCCCAACCCTGCCTTCTTTTCGGTACACCCAATTTTGCCACGTTACCGGAGTGGCGGCGAATGCAAGTTCTACATCTTTTTTATTGAAACCCGGCAATTTTTGTTCAAGATGCTCCAAAATCGAGGCCTGAACATGCGCCTTGTTGTCATCATACTGCCCGTTCATGGAAAACCATTTTGCCGTGGGTGTGTGACACGAAACATTAAGTGTCCGCAATCCCTTTTTTGCCCTTTCGGTATCATCTTTTGCCGACATTGATACAAATACAGAGCGCGCACCGGCCATCGGAAGTGCATCTCCCTCTTCAAAATGGATTTGATGGTGTAAAGGCATGTCATCAGCAAAAGTATCTTTGTGAACAACACCCATGGTGATTGCACCCCACGCTTTTTTATATTTTTGGGATTTTTCTTTGAACCATGGCTGTATTTCGGGGGATGTGATTTCGGCCATATTCCAAACTGGCAAATTAGAAATCACCACAGGCGCGTAATATTCCTCTCCTTTTTCTGTGATGACTTTATAAAGCCCATCGGAAGCCGGCTCTATGTGGACCACTTTTCTGCGCGTTTTTACTTCGCTTCCCTTTGATTCCAGCCACTCCTGCAGTTGTTCAATCATGCGCAGGAGTCCGCCGTACACATAATAGTTAGAGTAATTCGTGTATGTAAGCCCGGCAGCGCCGAATAAAAATGGGGTATCATCGGCTTCTGATTGCGCGGTAATCATCAATTGTTCATCTACAAAACGCCGGAAACGGGGCGTATTCACTCCGCAGGATTTCATCACATCCAAGACACTTGAAAACCCAAAACGTAACACAGGCGCATCGGCCGGATTGTTTTGAAATGGCAGCCTGAGCCAATCAGTGATGTTCTGCGGAGGGAAAAACACGTTTTTACCGGATACTCTCCAAACGGTATCAGATACATTTTTAGCGAGCTCCCAGAATTTTCTTTGTCCTTTCGGATTGCCAAATTTTTCTGAAGCTTCCTGAATCCACTTTTCGTCATTTTTGTAACGGGTGATTTGCTCTCCATCCAAATGCACACACATAGATGGGTTCAGCTCTGTCTTTTGCAACTCAATGCCAAGTTCATCTTCAAGCCGTTTCAGTGGCTGATGCTCATCAAACCCCACCAACGTTGTGGCACCCGATTCAAAGATATACCCCTTTCTTTTGTATGAAGAACTGCATCCGCCAGGCACATGCGCCGCCTCTAAAACGGTGACCTTTAGCCCGTTTTTCGCCATCATACAAGCCGCACTCATCCCGCCCATTCCGGAACCTACAACGATGGCATCTGCGTAAAATTTCTGCTTTGAATTCATGGGGTTAGAAACAGCAGAAATGGTGGTAGTGTTCCATTGGGTTGGGGGGAAAAGTCCGTGAGTTTGGATTGCTATTGAAGGTGTGATGAGGCTTTGATTTTGGTCTCGGGTTGTTCAGGCAGTCCTTCGACTTTGCGGCGGGAAACCATCGAAACCATAGCCACATCCATGCCGCCGCGCCGCTCCCCGATAAATGCGGGGCGCAGCAGGATGACGAGGCGTTTA
>SLDG01000183.1 GCA_007125355.1 Balneolales bacterium
ATGAACAAAGTATCTCCATAAAACCACGTATCATCGAATGGCATTAAAAGCCGCACGCCATACGTATTCAGCCAATCCAGTAAAGGATGACTTAAAACACCAAGAAAAGCAATTCCAAGCAAAACCAGAGGACGCATTGGCGATCCCTCCCGCATTTTTCCTTTGCGCTGCATTCGTTTCTCAATCAAGCGGTCAATGCCCAGCATCATTCCGGTCAGTAAAAACGGCCATATTAATAGAGCCAGAATACCGTGCGTCCATCCTCGGCGTACAAAAAGGGCGTAATCGTTACTAACGAACATGGCAAGCGCATCCACATCGGGAATATTTGCCCCAATAATAAGCGTGGCCGTAGCAAGAGCCGTCTTTCTCTTAAGGCCGGCCTCGGCCATCGTGGCCCCGAAAAGTGTGTGTGCGAGTGGATCCATTTAGGGTTTTGTTGGTTGTATTGGATTAAAAAGTAAGAAAGTACAAAATAACTCTATCCAGGACTAAATAATTTGCCTAATATTGTAGAATTAATACAACAAAAAAAGTTACTTTATTTGGGCATCATAATATTGTATAATTCATACAATGAAAAAAATTCATCAAATAGCAAATATTTCATTTGGGAAGAATCTGGATGCTTCAACTGTTGGAGACATTGCATTCATTCAATCTGGAAGCATCAACGAGACCGGTGAATATGATTCGCGAAACATTCAATATTTGAATGTAGAGTACGTAAGCAAAGATGACTATCTGCTCCCTGGTGATATTTTATTTACAGCGAAGGGCTCTATTAAATCACCTTACATAATAAAAGAGGCTGATCTTCCTGCAGTTGCAAGCTCAGTCTTTTTTGTTATTAGGCCGGATTTGGAACAAGTATATCCGGAATTTCTGTCCTGGATTTTGACTTCGCCAAAGCTGATACATCAAATTAATAATATCGCTGAAGGTTCAACAATTACATCAATTTCGATTCGCGAGTTCAGGTCAATTACTATTGAAGTGCCTCCCCTTTCGATACAAAAAAAAATTACTGAGTTAAATGTGCTGCATAAAAGATATGCCGAGCTAACACTCGAATTGCAAAAAAAATTAGAAATCATGAATATGGCAGCTGCCAACAAAGTCATAAATATCAACTATGAGTAATACGATAACACAACATCAAATCAACCGCACTGCCTGGGCGGCATGTGACACTTTTCGCGGAGTCGTTGATCCCTCCGAGTATAAAAACTACATCCTCGTATTTCTGTTTATTAAATACATTTCGGATTTACGAAAGGAACGGTTGGCCGAGCTTGAGCAACAATATGAAGCCAACAAAGAGCGGATTGAGCGCGCATTGAAAAGAGAGCGCTTTGTGTTGCCGCAACATTGTACGTATGATTATCTGTACAGAAAACGCAATGAAGCCAATGTTGGTGAAATCATAAACCGTGCTTTACATGATATCGAAGAATTCAATAAGGAAAAGCTGGATGGTGTTTTTCGAAACATTGATTTCAATTCCACAACCGCACTTGGTGAAACCAAAGAAAGAAATTCAAGACTTAAAAGTTTGATTGAAGATTTCAGTGATCCTATTCTGGATTTCCGCCCCTCAAAAATTGGAAACCGTGATGTCATCGGAGATACCTATGAATACCTGATAGCCAATTTTGCCTCCGACGCCGGAAAAAAAGGCGGTGAATTTTATACCCCTGCTGAAGTATCAGAACTGATGGCCCGGTTAATGGATCCGAAACCCGGCGAGCGATTATACGACCCTACATGCGGCTCAGGCTCACTTTTGGTTAAACTTGCACGACAAGTTAATGACCGGGATTTTTCGGTTTACGGACAGGAAAGCAACGGCAGCACCTGGGCTTTGTGCAAGATGAATATGTTCCTGCACGATATTGACAATGCGCGTATTGAGTGGGGCGATACCATAAAAAATCCCAAGCTTACCACAGACGATAAGCTCATGAAGTTTGATGTAGTAGCGGCCAACCCGCCGTTTTCATTGAAAAAATGGGGCGTTACTGAGGCTGAAAACGATCAGTATAATCGATTCTGGCGAGGTATCCCTCCCAAAACCAAGGGTGATTATGGCTTTATTTCGCACATGGTGGAAAGCCTGAATGAGCATGGCCGCATGGTTGTGGTAGTTCCACATGGCGTTTTGTTCAGGGGGAGCAAGGAAGGAAAAATCAGGGAACAGCTTATCAGGGAAAACCTGCTTGATGCTGTAATTGGGCTGCCCGAAAAACTTTTTTACGGAACCGGAATTCCGGCTGCACTTATGGTATTGAAAAAGAAACGAAGCCGCGAAGAAGTGCTTTTCATCGATGCGAGCCGGGAATATCAGTCCAACAAGAAACAAAATGAGCTTCGTGAGCAGGACCTTGAAAAAATAGTTCAAACTTATCGCGACTATGCAACCATAGAAAAGTACAGCTATGTAGCTACGCAGGAAGAAATTGCTGAGAACGAATTCAACCTGAACATTCCCCGCTACGTGGATACCTTCGAAGAAGAAGAGCCCGTTAATATTAAAGCGGTTCAGAATGAGATTAACCGTCTTGAAGGTGAACTGGGGGAAATCCGAAGCAAGATGAATGAGTATCTGAAAGAGTTGGGGGTATTGGAATGAGTGATGAGTCCGGGAAAAAATCTCAAGGTGAAATTCTGTTTTACCAAGCGGATGATGGAAATACGAAGGTTGAAATTCGCCTTGACAGTGATACCGTCTGGACCACACAAGCCGGCATGGCGGAGCTCTATGATACAAGTCCGCAGAATATAACCATGCACTTGAAGAATATTTTTGCGGAACAGGAACTGGACGAATCGGCAACTTGTAAGCATTACTTACAAGTTCAAAAAGAAGGAGAGCGTGAGGTGAAGCGAAACGTACGGCATTATAATCTTGAGGTTATTATAGCTGTGGGCTATCGCGTACGCAGCCTGCGGGGCACTCAGTTCAGGCGATGGGCAACGGAGCGATTAAAGAAATACCTCGTAAAAGGCTTCGTGATGAACGACGAGCGCCTGAAAGACCCGGGTGGATGGGATTACTTCGATGAGCTGTTAGAACGCATTCGGGAAATCCGGGCTTCGGAGAAAAGATTCTACCAAAAAGTCCGGGATATTTATGCACTAAGCGCTGATTACAGCCCGCGTTCAGGAAACGCCAAACTGTTCTTCCAGAAGGTTCAGAAAAAAATGTTGTGGGCGGTAACCGGACATACCGCACCGGAATTAATAGCAGAAAGATCTGACCCCGATAAACCGAATATGGGGCTCACTTCATGGAAAGGTACAGCCGTTCGCAAGGGTGATATCGACATTGCCAAGAACTATCTGAATCAGGAGGAAATAGATGAATTAAACCGCATCGTGGTAATGTATCTGGATTATGCCGAAGATCAGGCAAAGCGGCGCAAGACGATGTATATGCGTGACTGGGAAGAAAAGCTGGATGCTTTTCTTGAATTTAACGAACGTGATGTTCTTGGCCATGCCGGAAGCCTTCGCGCCGATGTGGTCAAAAAACTGGCTTCCAAACGATATGATGAATTCGACCGTCAACGGAAAAAGCGGGAAGCGCAACAAGCGGATGAAGAAAGTATTGAGGAGCTGAAGCAAATTGAGGAGAACGCTAGGAGAAAAAGAAAATGAGCTTCGAACACATCATACTTGAACCGGAACAAAAAGAGCTTTTCATCAGGATTTGCGAAGCTGTGAAATTGGCTCCTACTCATTATCGTAAAGAGATTTATTATGAAGAGCATACCAGAAATGGCAGTTTGGTTATTCCTGCAAATAAATCCGGTTACACAGAAATAGAAGATGTCTCTCAAGGGGATTTAAATGAGTATATCCGCAAAGGTATAATGGGGGTTCACCATTCAAGCGACGGCAGGCCAAGCTACTATGTAACCCCTGAAGGTTTCCTTTACTACGAATGGCTGATAAAACAAATGGGTAAGCCGGTAGAGCGGATTGAGAACAGTATCATGAGATATTTAGAGCTTGATAGATTTAGGCTAAATTATGCTGATACATACCGCAAACTGAAAGATGCGGAAGAAATGCTATGGACAGCTGAAAAAGAGGAGCACTTTACAACAATAGGGCACCTATGCAGGGAGTCTGTACAAGATTTCGCCGATTCCCTATACAAAAATGTGATGGGAGCGAATTATGATGGTCCTATAACACAAACGAATAATCGAATTGAGACGCTGATTACCGAAAAGTGCGATAGTAAAAAAGTGCGCAAATTCCTGCGCGCTCTGTTTGACTACTGGAAAGCGGTTGGCGGGCTCATCCAAAAACAGGAACACCGGGCGGAAAAAGAGAAAGAGCAGCTCACATGGGAAGACGCCCGCCGTTTGGTATTCCAAACCGTGAATGTGATGGTGGAGCTGGATCGGGCTTTGGGGGTGAAGGCATGAGTGAAGTTTTAAAAACCGGATATAAGAATACGAAGCTGGGGTGGATTCCTGAGGATTGGAAGGTCACATCTCTCGGAAAGA
>SLDG01000117.1 GCA_007125355.1 Balneolales bacterium
ATTTCATTTTCGATAGATGATTTTCAGAAGGTATCCGACCGCACACCCTACATTGCAGATTTAAAACCCAGTGGCAAGTATGTGATGGAAGACCTCCACGATGTGGGTGGTGTGCCGGGAGTTCAAAAATTGTTACTTAAAAATGGTTATCTCGATGGCAGCTGCCTTACTGTAACGGGAAAATCACTCGAAGAAAACCTTGCTGAGCTTCCATCATTGCAAAAAGGTCAGACCATTGTGTACCCGGTAACGAATCCAATCAAAAACACCGGACACCTCAATATCCTTTATGGTAATGTTGCACCCGAGGGGAGTGTGGCAAAAATCACCGGGAAAGAGGGAACTCAGTTTGAGGGTACTGCAAATGTTTTTGAATCGGAAGAGGATTGCATTGAAGGTATTCAAAACGGACATGTGAAAAAGGGTGATGTAGTTGTGATACGTCATGAAGGCCCCAAGGGCGGTCCGGGTATGAGAGAAATGCTAAAAGTTACAGCGGCCATTATGGGTACCGGACTTGGAAAAGATGTAGCCTTAATTACCGATGGACGTTTTTCGGGTGGTACGCATGGATTTGTGGTAGGACATGTTTGTCCTGAAGCGTGGGAAGGCGGCCCGATAGGCTTGCTCCAAAACGGAGATACGATTACCATAGATGCCGATACCAAAACTATCATCACAAATGTTAGCGAAGAAGATTTTGCCAAAAGGAAGAGTGAGTGGAAAAGGCCGGAATCCGAGATTACATCTGGAGCGCTTCATAAATACAGAAAATTGGTGGCCCCGGCCTCAAAGGGTTGTGTTACGGATGCTTAAAGACATCAATTTATATTACATTTGAACCCTGCCTGCGGCAGGCAGGCACGAAGTCACTAAGACGCAAAGTAAGGGATGAAAGATGATGCTGTTTGATCTATCAGGTCAAATAACAATCTGGGGTATTTTTACAATCATTTGGTGGTTACCAATTGGCTATTCGCGCCGTTTTATACATCCGAAAGTGACTTATCCAACGTCTTTAGAGTGAGATTCAGGCTCTAAAAAGACATCTAAATAGCGGAAAAATGGGGTTTTATAAAAAAACAGCGAAAATAATTATAAAAGCGCTTCGAGAACTTGCACATATTTGGCTAAAATCTAATTACATCTAATTATTTAAGGATTTTGTGTCTTTTTGTAGAATATAATAAATAAAAAACAGTCCAAATTTGCTGTATTTAAAGATCTTATTTGCTCAAAGCCTTGACATCATAAAAAAATAGCTGTTATTTATTGGGTGTAATCAAAATGTAAATCATTGCTAACTTGAGTAATCAATACGCACATACAATAGTTTTACCAACGGCTTTAGAAATGAGTCGTACAGAAGGTATTGCGATCACAGTATTTGCAGCTTCTCTCCTAAGCATCTTACCTGTTATTATTTTGATTATTAATATTATCGACATTAGTATTCTACGGTCGATTCCTGGCATCCTATCTGGACTAATTTTAATTCTAATTCTAATTAAATAATCAACTCCAGAGGTCAGCCAGGCCAGCCCATCAAATAACTCAATTCTTTTTCGGCTCCCAGGTACAGACCTCCGGCACAACCGAAATCTATATGAAATCAGCACAAGCAAAATCAACCGTTAGCGACTCGAAACAGGAAAGTGCATTGCGCCGTGTTTCATCTGAATCTGAAACATCCAGTAAATTGACCGGCTGCCAAATTTTGATTCAAGCGCTGCTTGATCAAGGTGTCGATACCATTTTTGGATATCCGGGCGGTGTGGTACTTGGCGTATATGATGAGCTTTATAAAAAACCAGAGATGCGTCACTTATTAGTACGCCATGAGCAGGGTGGCACGCATGCTGCCGATGGCTATGCTCGGGTGACCGGAAAACCGGGCGTAGTTTTGGTCACTTCGGGCCCGGGAGCGACCAATGCGGTGACAGGAATAACCACAGCAATGATGGATTCTATTCCCATGGTAGTTTTTACCGGACAGGTTCCTTCATCCATGATTGGAAATGACGCTTTTCAGGAGGCGGATATCATCGGTATTACGCGCCCTATCACCAAGCACAGCTATTTGGTGAAAGACGTGAACGAGTTAGGGCGTATCATACCTGAAGCATTTCATATTGCGTCTTCAGGCCGGCCGGGACCGGTATTGGTGGATTTGCCTAAAGACATGCTCCTTTCAACCGGAACATACACACCGGGGAAAAAGGCTGTTTCTTTTAACGCGAAAAAGACAATAGGCAAAGATAATACTTTTTTGATCAAGCAGGCGGCTGAGCTTCTGAAAAACGCTAAAAAGCCTCTTATCTATGCAGGTGGCGGTGTAATGATGGGTGATGCCTGGGAGGAATTAACCACACTTGCAAGAAAAACTAATATCCCTGTAACAACAACCTTGATGGGCTTGGGCGTTTTTCCTGAAACAGATCCACTTTCTCTTGGAATGCTGGGGATGCACGGAACCTGGCAGGCAAATATGGCTATTCAAAATTGTGATGTGCTTCTTGCTGTTGGTGCCCGTTTTGATGATCGCGTTACAGGAAAAGTAGATGAATTTTCTGTTCAATCGAAAAAAATCCACATTGATATTGATGCAGCCTGTATAAATAAAAATGTAGAGGTAGAGATACCGATTGTGAGCCACTGTAAAACGGCGCTTACAACACTCTTGGATTACGCCGGGCCGGTTGATACTACTGAATGGATGAATCAATTAAATTCATGGGAACGTGAACATCCGCTTCGTTATCAAAAGCCGGAAAAAGGAATTGCTCCTCAACACATGATGGAAATTATTTCGGAAGTAACAAAGGGTGAAGCCATCATTTCTACAGATGTAGGTCAGCACCAAATGTGGGCGGCTCAATACTACAAATTCAATCATCCGCGTAGTTGGGTTTCTTCCGGCGGACTCGGAACCATGGGCTTCGGTTTTCCCGCAGCAATGGGTGCGAAAGTAGCATTTCCCGAACGTGAGGTTATTGCGATTGTTGGTGATGGCGGATTCCAGATGACAGCCATGGAAATCGGAACGGCCGTCAAATATAACATCCCGGTAAAAATTGCCATTATGAACAACAACTTTTTGGGGATGGTAAGGCAATGGCAGGAGCTGTTTTTTGAAAAGCGTTATTCCCACTCCGACTTAACCGAAGGCAATCCGGATTTTGTAAAACTTGCTGAATCTTACGGTGCCGTTGGCCTTAAAGCCGAAACGCCGGAGCAACTTTACGAAGTAATGCAAAAAGCCATGGAAATCAACAATCGCCCGGTAGTGATGGACATAAGTGTAGTGCAGGAAGAAAATGTATACCCTATGATACCGCCCGGAAAAGCCGTCCATGAAATGGTTGATACCGATTTACCTGTAAATAAGGAGTCTGAGTCATGACATTATTGATGGATAAACCTGCTTCAAAAGATATCAATCGTCCCATTAAGCACACTTTAACTCTTAAAGTGCGCCACGCTTTTAATACGCTTGCCCGAATCGTGGGGATGTTTAGTGGACGTGGATACAGTATTGACACCATAACGGTCGGCAATGCCGAAGATCCCGAAAATGCACGCATCACCATAACCTCCGAAGGCGACCGGAAAATCATTGAGCAAATTGTCTATCAATTAGAAAAATTGGTGGATGTAATTGAGGTTAAAGACCTCACTTTTGAATCTTTTGTAGAACGTGAACTTGCGCTAATTAAAGTTCGCTCAGGTGTGGACGAGCGCGCCAATATCACACAGGTTGCCAATATTTTTGGAGGTAAAATTGTAGATATAAGCGACGAGACTCTAACTATAGAAGTAACCGGTGGACCGGATAAGGTAAATGCTTCTATCTCTATGCTTCGCCCATTCGGCTTGGTTGAAGTTGCCCGTACAGGGTGTGTGGCTATGAAGAGGGAGTTTAATTCAGGGGTAAAGATCAGGATTTAGACAATGACGAATTACGAATTGCGAATTGCGAATGACGAATTTTTTTTAACTAACAACTCTCACAAAATATACAAACAATGAAATTATATTATGATAATGATGCAGATTTAGATGTGCTTTCCGGAAAAAAAGTGGCCATTCTTGGGTACGGAAGCCAGGGGCATGCACACGCCAGAAATCTAAATGATAACGGGGTTGATGTTGTGGTCGGATTGCGGCCAACCAGTAAATCCCGGGAGACGGCTGCTCAGAATGGCATCCTTGTACAGGATGTTGCTGATGCCGTTAAGGGTGCCGATATCGTTATGATTTTACTTCCGGATGAATCACAAGGTGAAGTCTTTAAGAATGAAGTAGCCCCAAATCTGAAATCAGGCGCGGCGCTGGCTTTTGCGCACGGATTTAATATCCATTTCAATCAAATTCAGCCTCCGGCCGATGTGGATGTTTTTATGGTGGCACCAAAAGGCCCCGGCCATCTGGTACGCCGTGTTTTTGAGCAGGGTCAGGGTGTTCCGTGCCTGTTCGCCATCCACCAAAACG
>SLDG01000041.1 GCA_007125355.1 Balneolales bacterium
ATCTGCTCTCCAGATTCATCTTCAAGGCGATTTACCCAAAATTCTATGCTTAACTCTGAACCTCTAACCTCAAGGCTTGGCCTGTAAGGTAGTTTCAGATATCCGTTCCCGGATAATTCAAGTGCACCACCACCTCTGCTGTCAAGAGCACGGACATGAGCTGATGCTGAGTAATCTCCCATGATAAAATTTCCATGACTAATTCTACTTCTTACTTGAACAAAATAATCCTGATCATCAGGAAGAGTGAGCGATCTGGGTTGACTTATATTTGGTGAAAAATTCGTTAATTCACTGGTATTTCCATCTGAATCAGTTAGATAAACAAAATATGCAATTAACTCGTCTTGTGCATAGGATGGTTGTTCTGCATATAGATGCACCTGGTCAGAACCAGGGGCATTAACAGTTCGGATTAACGGTGGAAGCGGAAAGGCTCCAGGGCTGTCTAAGGTTGCATCGCCATTTAATGTTCCGAAAACTGTAGTGGTTCGCATTTCTCTGACTATACTACCATTTGTTTGGTTGAACCAGAAATAAGCCGCAAGTGGATTTTCTAATTCTTCAGTGGTGAGCCTTCTCCCTAAATTTTCGTTGATTTCAGCCAGATTCAACACATTTCGCCAAATTCTGACCTCATCAAGATAACCGGAAAAGAACGGGCCACTTAATCCAATATTAGTACCCATTACAATACCCACATTTTGGTTTCTTAGCGTACGCCCACCACCTGCTGTATTTTGATTATCTAATTGGCCGTTAATATAAATCAAAGTATTGGGATCGTTGTAAACAAGAGTGATATGATACCACTTGCCAGATTTTATCCCGCTTGTCGACCTTAAATGCCTGTTACTGAAGCTGGTCGGTGCAAATAAAATGTGAGGTTCTTCACCGGAACCAACAAACCTCGCCATATAGCCATCTGAACCCTGCGAGGTTTTATTAGTTATGATGATGGCATCTTCCTCGCTATTTCCGTCGTGTTTTAACCAAAACTGCAATGTCATTTGTTCTCCATTGACTGCATGAGACAGGTTATGAGGAACATGCACATGTCCATCTCCGGCTAAATGTAATCCACCATGGTCATAGATATCATATCTTGCTCTAACATTTACAGATGGATTTTCAAAGTCGTCAGATAGTATTGCAATATCGAAATAAAAGGATCCTGAATCATTGAGTGATGATGAAATTGTTACTTCGAGTATGGCAGATTCATCCGGTTCAATTGTGAAATTGGGAGTAAAATCATTTCCGGAGCTATCTATAAAATTGAATGATGTACTAATACTTGAATCATGAGTCCAGTTAAGAATTCTTAAATCATCATTACCTGTGTTTGTGATAGTTATAGGTATTGTTTGAGATTCTAATTGAAAAACATGGAAATGTATAGAATCTGCAGATACAGTAATTTCCGGTTTAATTATGGGTGCTGTATCACGATAAGAGGCTACAGCATGTCTCATTTCACGCATTGTGCGTGCATTATCTGCCGGTGGTGCGAAGGTTGAATCAGCCCAGATACCATCACCTGTATAACTTCCTGTTGGTGTGCCCTGAAAACTAATATCCGGATTTGAAAAATGGGGAATTCTTTGTGCAGGTGGATATTCACCCTGACCACTATGGTAAGTCATAGTAGATACATAATGGTTGTTATCAGTGCCTTGCCATCTCCATCCGGTTGCATAATCAAAAAGCAAAGTATTGTCATTGGGCACACCATCAGTTTGGAGTCTGCTATGAGCGTTGCCCATGTTGTGACCAATTTCATGAGCATGGGTTAAATTTGTTACTGCTAAATCAACCCTGCTAATTGAAAACCCTCTTTCCGGATATCCATCTTCCTGTCCGTCCCTAGGCCTCCAAGCTACGCCTCCTCCCGCTACTTCTAATCCTGTAAATAATGCTACAAGATCAGCGCCACTTTCATCTCTCCAATCATGAACTTCGTTCATAAAACCTTCTAAATCATAAGATGCAACTACATTACCCTCATCGTCAGTTTCTTCATACGTATCTCCCCAAGGGTTATAATCTTCTGATATTGTTAATCGCCTGAGATCAGCAAAAATATTACCAGATTCCACATATATAACCTGCTCTAATCTTACCAATTCATAAAAAGTTCTCGAATCACTGTTTGATGAAGCAAGATTTAGATCTGCCATAGAAAGAGAAGAAGCCAGATAAATGTTCCCAAAATTATTGTTTGCATAGGTTCTTGCTGAAGGTGTATACACAATCATTATGTCTATTGTTGTAATAGCAGCACGATCAAATTCGTTTGTTCGTGATCTGCGTATTTCTGACTGGACTGTTTCATGATCGTGCAGCATGCACTGTTCCGGAGGAAAAACGTTTTCGTCAATCTTATACAAATAGTGGCCTCTTTGATTATTATCAAATCGGATTTGATATGAATTTCCGTTGTAAGCTCTGAGATTACTTAAAACTTTATCATCGTGTATGCTCATACTAAAGGTGCCAATTTCAGCATTATCAACGCGGCCATACATGTTCCAAACACCCATACGGTTCATATAAACGTTGTCGATTTCGATTTCGGCCCGGCTCCCGTTAGGTAATTCTAAAATAAACCCTGAATTGTGCCTGGCTTTAACGGATGTAAGAACATCAAAATTTATATTAACAGCACTTCTGTGTACATCATGCTCAAGTTTGTTATTCCAGCTTCTCTCTTCTATGGTTGTAAATTCAAGTAAGTCAGCTTTCTCCTGAGCTATAGCTGATCCTAAAAATAAAAAAAGTAGAACTACAGTGGTGAGTGTAGTATTAATCACGGATTTCATAAGTATTCCCTGTTAGTTATGTATTCAGTTCGTATGATGATTAGTTAAAGAGAATGATACAGCTATTCCCTCAATAAGAATTTGCTTTGCCGAATCATTAAAAGAAGATAATGAATGGGCTGCAATAATAAAAAAAACTGTAAAAAAGATTTCTAATCGGTCTCAAATTTATGTGAATATTTGGGTGTAATAAAACCCGCCAAATCCATAAAATGTATTTTTGTACTTGGTAAGAACAATCATAAATTACTGATCAAAATATTTCAAATAACAGTTATTTGAGTTAAACTATAATTTTATCAACTTTCAATCTTATCAATCATGTCGACTGACACTAAAATCGATTTTCTTGAAAAACTATTATCAACACCAAGTCCCGTAGGGTACGAGGTTGCAGGACAAAGAGTATGGCTGGATTTTGTTAAACCATTTTCTGATGAAATAACAACTGACGTTTATGGCTCAGCTGCGGCATCATTAAAAGTTTCTGATGATGCCATTACTGTTATGCTTGAAGCGCATTGTGATGAAATTGGCATGGTAGTACAGTATATCGACTCAGATGGTTTTGTGTACATTAACCGATTGGGTGGCTCAGATGCCGGAATTGCAAGGGCTAAAAAGGTTTTCATACATACACAAAAAGGAATTGTAAGCGGAGTAATCGGAAACACCGCGATTCATTTACAAGACAGAACAAATAAAAAGCTTCCAACCTGGAAAGATTTATTTATTGATATTGGAGCTCAAAACAAAGAAGAAGCGCAGCAAATGGTACGCGTTGGCGACCCGGTTACATTCACTGATGACCTGGAATTTATTACAGATGACCTTATTACTGCACGTGCCCTCGACAATCGCATAGGAAGTTACATAATCGCGTGTGCTTTACAGAAACTGTCATCCCAAAAAGATAAACTGAAAGTAAATGTAGTGGCAGTTAATTCTGTTCAGGAGGAAATTGGGGGATATGGCGCCCGAATGATGAGTTATCGCCTAAAACCCAATGTGGCAATCGTTACCGATGTTACTCACGCAACCGATACACCGGGAGTTGATAATAAAGAACATGGGGAAGTTAAACTCGGTAAAGGCCCGGCTGTTACGCACGGAACTGCGAATCAGATTAAATTGGTAGAATTTTTGATAGAAACAGCTGACAAAGCTGAAATTCCGATTCAGCATGAGGCATCGAGCATAAGAACCGGAACCGACACAGACAGTATTTTTTATTCGGGTACGGGGATTGCATCTGCGTTGGTTTCAACACCGATGCGATACATGCATTCACCGGTAGAGATGGTCTCTTTGCAGGATGCAGCCCATGTGAGTGAACTTATGGTTCAGGCTGTTTTGATGATGGAAGCCAAGCAGAGCTTTGAGTTGTTCTAATCCGTCTTAGTTTCCGTCTTTTTCGGGTGGTAAAATACCCGCTTCAACCGGACACCCTTTTCTAAGGTATTCCCAACGGTAAATCCCGGTATTGTGGCCATCGTTCCAGAAAATTTGAATGGCATAATTGCCAGATTGTTTGATATTTGCAATATCAAGGCGCTCTGAGGTGTCAGTTAGAAACACAATCGGATCAATATCTTTACCCATTGCTTCGTGACCACCCTGACAAAAAACACACGGGCAGGATTTGCGCAATCCCCCAAAGGGATATACAGATGAATGTCCGTCTTTCCAGTTTATGAATATCTTTTTAGCGCTCTTATTTACCGATACACCTGTGGGTGTGTATTTGTCCATTTGTATTTAGAATTTGGATATTAATATCAATTAAAGGTAAATATAAGACATTTTAGGCTTTAGGATAGAACGCAGATTCTGATGATTTTTACTTATGAACACAGATGATGTAAGAACGTAATTGGAGATGCAGATGTTTAGGTGACATGAGAGTTAAATTTTTAATAATAATTATAGCAGTTGGCTTACTCGCCGTTATTGGTGGCTGCACTTCTGCTGAATATCAAAACGAATCTATTATGATTGCCGAAAGAACAAATCTGAGCCTAAACGAATTACGTGAGTTTGAGCAACGTACGGATATTGAAAACGTGAAACCCTTTGAGTTGCCGGATGAAGAGTGGAGAGCAATGCTTTCAAGTTCCGAATACAGAGTTCTCAGAAATCATGGTACTGAATTACCCTGGAGAAACGAATACAACAAGGTCAAAACAGAAGGTGTGTATCATTGCAGGGGATGTCACCATCCTTTGTTTACTTCGGAAACGAAATACGATTCAGGTTCAGGTTGGCCGAGTTTCTGGGCACCACTTGCCAAGATTAGCGTTAAAACTAAGGTAGATAAGTCATTTTTTATGACCAGAACGGAAGTTGTATGTGCTAGCTGTGAATCCCATTTAGGCCACGTATTCGAAGATGGGCCGGAACCAACCGGACTCCGTTATTGTATGAACTCGGCGGCGATGAAGCTCATGCCGATGAGCTTAAGTGAATAATTCCGGTCAAATAATTTAACCACTCTCTGAAATAAAAAAAGCCCGCAATTGCGGGCTTTGAAGTTTGGATGGCTGATTATCAGCTCGTCATTGGCACCCAGGAGATGCACCATCCGCCGGGATGGAAAGGTCCGGCCATAATCTGGCAACCACCACAAGGTGAACCGGCTTCAGGTTCAATCCACAGTTGACAGTTATCACAGCGTTCCTCTGGATTTGGCGTTTCAGCTACATATTGTAAACTTTCTCTCATTGCAATGTCAGATTCAGAAAGTCCGGTCAAATCAGCACATGGGTCGATTTCTTCTGCTTCTACAGTTGGTGCAGGAGCTTCATCAGATCCACCACAAGCTTTTAGCAGGGTAGAAGCACCAATGGCACTAATACCAAAGAGCGATACTTTTTTGAAAAAGTCCTTACGATCAATTGATTCGTTCTTCATAGATAATAATATTTAGTTTAAATTTGTTGATGCCTAATGATAACACATAAAACCACTAAATGTGCCAATACATTTCTAAAAACAGTAATTTGGAAATAGTTTAAATAAAAAAGAGCCACCCCGAAAAAAGCGGCTCTTTAGCTTAAAAAAGTTGCAGGGGTTGTACCTCTAAATCAGTTAATTTAATAATTAATGAGGCGTTCGAAGCCCTCTTTTATATCGGTATCATTAGGTAGAATGTAGTCTTCGTAAGGCGCTGCAAACCCAATAGGAGCGAACTTTGCTGCGACTCTTACAACGGGGGCATCCAAATCTTCGAAACACTTATCCGCAATTTGAGCAGAAATTTCAGCTCCGAAACCAATAAACTCATAGTCTTCGTGCAGCACCATAATTTTATTGGATTTTCTCACAGATTTGTGAACTGTTTCGGCATCGTAAGGTACGATGGTACGAAGGTCAATAACTTCAATCTCTACGCCTTTTTTTGCGTATTCCTTCGCAAGATTTAGCGCTTTTTGAGTAAGCGCACCATACGTAACGATAGTAGCATCGCTTCCTTCTCTTAAAATTTTAGCTTTCCCAATTGGGGTTAGGTAATCAACTCCCGGTTCCGGTGCGCGCGCAAATCCTTGACGATACAAAAATTTGTGCTCGAGATATAAAACAGGATCATTTCCGCGAATGGCTGCTTTTAGCATTCCTTTACCGTCTGCAGCATTACTTGGCATTACAATTTTAAATCCCGGAATATGGCCAAAAATCGATTCTATATTCTGGCTGTGACACAATCCACCATGTATGTATCCTCCACAAGGAACCCTAATAACCATGGGCGAAGACCACTGATTATGTGACCTGTATCGAAGTGTTGGCACTTGATTTCTGAGCATTTGCATAGCCGGCCAAATGTAATCGGCAAACTGAATTTCTACGACGGGCTTAAATCCCTGTATACTCAAACCACAGGCTGCACCAACGATTGAAGCCTCAGCCAAGGGTGAGTTATAACAACGTTTTTTGCCAAATTTATCAGTTAATCCCCTTGTAGCAGTAAAAACACCGCCTTTACCACCGGCAACATCCTCGCCAAAAACGATTACTTTTTCATCACGCTCCATTTCTTCATGCAGAGCGTGGTTAATGGCATCCACAAGAACAATTGGTTCGCCTGATGGCTCCTCTTTTTCATACTCTAATGTGTCTTCATCCTCAGAAAGAACATATCTTAAACCATCTTCCTCCGCCGGATCATCCTGAGTTTTTACCCATTCTGTATCTTCATCTATCTGCTTTTTTACATCTTCTCTGAGTACTTCTATTTCTTCTTGTGTTGCTAACTTAGCTTTGATGAGTTGATTTGCAAGCTTCGCTATAGGATCATGCAGCTTATCAGCTTCAAGTTCATCTGCATCTCTGTATTTCTTTTGATCATCGGAAGAGGAGTGAGGTAATAAACGAACAACATGAGCATGCACCAAAGTCGGCCCTTCACCTGAGCGTGCTCTTTTTACCGCTTTTTCCATAGCAGCATATGAGCTCATGTAATCTGTTCCGTCAATTTCAAGAATTTCGAGATTTGCAAAACCACTTACTGTTTTTGAGATGGAGTTATTACTCGTTTGTTCAGATACTGGAACACTGATAGCGTATTTATTATCCTGAACTACTATAATTGCGGGGACTTTATCTCTTGTAGCCCAGTTTAATAACTCGAAGAAAGAACCTTCTGAGGTTCCTCCGTCACCTGTGGAGATATAAACTACATCATCATTACCAAGATATTTTGAGGCTTGCGCCACGCCAAGTCCCGGCAGGAACTGTGCTCCGATAGCACTCGAAACAGATACAATATTTAATTCTTTGCTGTTAAAATGAGACGGCATCTGCTTGCCGTAAGATGTGTCGGTAACTTTTGATAAATGGGCTGATAGTAACTGTTTTGGAGTCATGCCAAGGCCTAATGAAAAAGCCATATCTCTGTAATAACAAAGTGCCCAGTCCTTACCTGGAATCATATTTTTGGCAGCCGCAACCTGAATGGCTTCGTGTCCGGAACCACCAATGTGGAAGAAACCCCTGCCTTGTTTTAGCAGGTTGAGCATCTTGTCATCAAGCTTTCGGGAAGTCATCATAGTGCGAAGTGCTTCCATAAGCTCATCTTTCCTGAATTTTTTTAAAGACGCAGGCTTAATAGTATATTTAGATTCTTCGGGCACTAAAGATGTTGTTCCGTTTAATGTATTAACACTCATTTTGTAATAATTATGTGATCGTGTAGTCTGAATAAATTCATGTTTAAAATACGGCTTTCGCTTCTTTCATCCCAACAGCGATAAATAGTTTTACAGTTCAAAAATACTTGATTTAGGCGTAAAAAACCGCTTACAAAAGATTTCTGCTTGATTTGTATCAGAGCAATCTAAAGCAGTGATACGAAAACCGGGATGCATAAATACGTCATTTAATTTTATCAGAAAATGCGAAAATTAAATTGAAAATAAGAAAACTATGAACTCAGATGCTTCGTTCGGTACATTTGCTCAATCTAAATCAAACTTTATCGACAATTACGTATATTGTCAAGCGTTCTAATTCAACTAATCATTGATTCTTCAGGTACAGCGTACTAAAATGCGATTCACTTTTTTTATTCTTTCTTTTCTATTCATAATGAGTGGCTTGCTCTTTGCTCAGTCTGTTGATGATGAGCGGCCGGCCCCAAATGTAGAAATCGTATCTGAAGAGATTGGTATGTTACTTGAAAAAAGTGAAACAATTCGAAATCTGAATACACCTTTCCATCTGTCATCAAGTTTTCCGGACATGGTAACATCCCGGCTTTATAATGTTTTGCTTGGTATGGATAAGGAAGTACTGATAAATCGAAGCTATCCGGTGCTGGAACTAAGGCTAACACCCAAAAACAGCTTGATTCAGGAATCATCTCATTCAGCTAACAGAATACTTTCGGCTGAGCTGCAATTGTTTCTAACAGCAGAAAATTCCAAACTGTTGGCCACAGAAAGCCTGCGATTCACATATACCGATACTGTTTCGATGGACTTTTTCGATGATCTCGATATGGCATGGCAGGGAGCAGCATTTCAGGAGAAAAAACGCATCGAAAAACGTAATCTATGGCGCAGTGTGGGTCAACCTGCCATCATAGCGGCAGCTACAGGAGTTACTGTTTTCCTGCTATTTAATGTAAGATCAAGCTAAAGCAATGCCTTTTTTCAGATATATCACCATTCTGGCTATTCTGCTGCTGAGTGTACTGTTCGTTTATTGTGCGACTCCAACAGCGCCAACGGGCGGTGAGGTAAGCAGAATACCCCCAAGCATCATAAAAACCGTGCCCGAAACCGGAACTGTAAATTTTGATGATGATGAAATCCGTTTTTATTTTGACAAATATCTTGATCGCAGATCATTCGAAAATGCATTTAGCATCAATCCTGACTTACAGTTAGACTACAGGGTACGCTTCAGGGGCCGTTCAGTCAGAATACAGTTCAACGAGCCGTTGCCCGACTCTACAACAGTTATTTTTACATTGGGAACCGAACTTTCTGATGTGGACAGAAACCGTATCAGGTCGCCTATTGTACTGGCGCTATCAACCGGTCCAACTATAGATGAGGGTAATATTGAAGGCCGGATTTTAGATGCATTTACCGGTAAAGCCCTGGAGGGTGCCACGGTACTTTTATACCGTGAGCCTTTTGACCTTGAACAAAGAGCAGAGTATGTGGCTCAGACTGATTCATCGGGGAAGGTCAGTTTTTCTTATTTAAGGGATGGCGAATACAAAGCATTTTGGTTAAACGATAGAAACCGTAACCGAATTTGGGACAGGGAAAGAGAAGCCGCCCGGCCATTTAATAAACAATTTGTGAGCGTAACCGATGGTGAAACTGCTCAACTTGGTACCATGTTTGTTGGTGAACCTGATACACTCAGGCCTGAATTACAAGGTGTGGGGATGTTTTCATCACAGCGGTTACGATTACGTTTCAGTCGGGAAATGCTGCTTCATGATGATTCTGAAATAGTAGTTGTAGATACACTCGGAAATACTTTTGCAAGCGCGTTACCATTGTATGCACAACCGGATCAAATGAATGTTGTTTTTGCGCATACAGAAAGAAGGCTACCCGAAGATCAAACATTTAGAATAGAAACGAAGGGAATTACAGATAAACACGGCAATCTTCCTACTGATTATTCACCTGGATTTACGGGATCAATGGTATCTGATACGACACATGTACGTAAAATACGGCATTTGACATCCGGCGGAGTATTTGAAACAGAGCCACATGTATTCCAGTTTTCTACACTTATTGAAGGAACCGTTTTGATGGATTCATTGCAAATTGTGCAGGATGAAATCATCTATACCGCCTGGGAACCATACGAAATTGAAGGAAACCTCTTGTTCATTTATCCGCCCGAAAACTGGCAGGATGGGAGTAATTACACCGCCCGATTTTTTGATGTCCGAAACGGAGTTTTTAGAGATGTTCCTATGAAAATCCTGCGTTCTTCCAGAATGGGCTCAATTGACCTGGAAATTGCGGAAAAATACAGGAAAGAGGAAATTTATCACCATATTACCGTTTATGATAAAGATGGATTCGAAGTTTTTTCCGGAAAAACAACGGATTCAATCGAAATCCCGATGCTTCCGGCAGGCCATTATACCATTCGATCTTTCAAAGATCTTAATGGTGATGGGCGTTGGTTCAGGGGAAGTGTGGATCCGTTTGAAATTCCTGAGCCATTAGTCATTCAGCGCAGCTTGCGTGTTGCAGAAAGGATGGTAAGTGATATTGAGCTTTCGTATTCTGAACCGGAACGATCAGAAGTGATTGAGGAATTCATAGAAGAAATCCCGGATTCTGAACTTAATGAAACTGAAGAAGTCCAACAAGAAGAACAAAACTGACGAATAATCATGCAAAAAAAGAGAACGACATCTGCATTTAGTATAATTTTAACATTTTTCCTTGTATTTCTATTCTCAAGCTTATCAATTGCGCAAGAAAGCATAATGCTATTAAGTGTTGATGGCGAAAAGTCTCCACAAAACCGGCATTTGGCTGAACATAGAACGTCTTTCTATAATGTTCAGATTAATAAGAATGCTTTTGGCGCACTCAATAGAGGGGATCGATTTACAATTGATCTTCCCCATAAAGGGCATGGCGATTTTAAAGTAATTCGTGTAGCAGAGTTTATTCCCGGTGTTATATCAATTTCAGCGCATGAAGTGGGGACAAAAGAGAATATTGTGACTCTGAATATGGACAAAGACGGAAAAATACTTGGTCAGATGGAGTTGTTCGCTGATCATAAGTTTTATGAATTAAGAACCGACCCGGTTTCTAAATCTCAGTTCATGGCTGCTTTTAATTCATCGCAAAGAGACGAATTAACCTGTGGCCTCAGCACGCATGCCGATGAGTTTCTTGAACCTATAAAGTCACATAATCACATGATTCCGGGAAAAGAAACATCAATTTTAGGTGATAGTAGTACTAAAAATCTGCCGGGTATCGGACATGAGCTTGATACTATCAGCAGGCACACCGCAGGTCCTGATGGAAAAACCACTCTCGATATTCTTCTTGTGTATACATCTAACGCAGATAATTGGGCAGCTGGTCAAGGTGGTATTGATCTTGTTATTGCAGAGATGATTAACCGTTCCCAAAATGCGCTTGATAATAGTGAAATAGCAGTAGAGCTGCGTGTAGTTTTTAGTGGCTTGATTAATTACAATCAGGATGGAGATTCCGGTGTGTCTGGAGTTGATCAGCTTAGAAGAATTACAACATCACCTGAATTTAGCCTTGGCACTGAATTCGAAGGATATATGAATGAAGTGCACGACCTGCGTAATCAATACGGTGCTGATTTGGTATCTGGTTTGATGCTTTTAAGTGATATTGGCGGAGTTGCATGGCGTGGCAGCTCGGCTGCACCTGATCCGCGATATGCTTTTTCAATTAACCGCATCCAGCAAATGACCACAACGTACACTTTTATTCACGAAGTCGGTCATAATTTAGGTTTGGCTCATAGCAGGAATCAACAGTCTAACACAGCCAATATTTTTGGAGGTGGATTTGAATACAGCACTGGCTGGAGATTTACCACAAGTCAGGCGCAAACATTCGCCACTGTTATGACTTATGCAGAGGGTGATGAAAGAATACCGGTATTTTCAAATCCGGATATTTTGTGGCAGGGAGAACCTACAGGCTCGTATGATGGTTTTTTTGCTCCCGCAGATGCTGCCCGTGCTATTCGCCATACAGCGCCGTTCATTGCCGGCAACAGAGCTACCACATTAATGCCGCCTATCCCTGCTGTTGACCAATCACCAATTTCGGTTACGCTTGGCCTTGATACTATCGAAGAAATGAATATTACCGTTGCAAATAATGGCGAATCCATTCTTTACGCTCGTCCTGAGTTTAGGGCTTCATTTACTTCTGCACAAAGCATAGTACTGCCGCAATCATGGAAAGAAAATGCTTTAATGAATGCGCAAGCTGAGGATAATAGAATATGGGGTTCTGATTTTAGTCAGGGTTCCAATTTCCAAACGGGTTCGTTCCAGATTATAAATGACTGGAGAATCTTTGCCCAAACGTTACAGGATTCTTATCAAATAGTTGAGGATCCTTCAGAAGTGAATGGACAAATGTTGCAGTTTGGTTATCAAAATAATAGTCAGAATAACAGTTTTTTAAGCGTGCGTTCAGCATACGATGGCTTATTCTCAACCGGCGGGTACTACTTCAGTTCAACTTTTAAAATTAGTGGAAGCAATCCCCCTAATTATTATTTTGAATTGTACGATCCATCGGTTTACGGGAAAAATGAATCTTTCTCATGGTTGAATTTTTCCCCAAACGGATTCATTTTCTTTGTAAGCGGACTCACAGCAAATAATCAATGGATACAACAAAATTCGGGAGTGGAGTGGGTTGCTGATGAATTCAAAACGGTAGAGGTTATTTATCATCCCGCTGAAAATGAAGTGAAATTTTACTATGATGGCGAGTTTTTAGGTTCCGCACCACCGCTATCTGCAGTCCAACCTGCTCAAGGCAGAGTTTGGAGAGTAAATACCGGTGTGGGTAGTGTTGCAGAGTATCGGCACATAACTTTAAACAGAATGTATGATGGGCTTGGCTTCGTAAGATCAAGCACACCTGCATTAGCGTTAGATGTTGCTCAAGCTGATTTTATCAACCTTACATTTGATACAAACGGCCTTGAACCCGGTTTTTACGAAGCAGATTTGGTTGTATATACCAACGCTATAGATTCTGAGAAAATAGTTATTCCCATTGAGCTTGAGGTAACGGGTCAGGTTTCGGTTGAATCTCCGGAAATTCCGCTTAAAGCATCACTCGAGCAAAACTACCCGAATCCGTTTAACCCAACCACCATGATTAACTTCCAGTTGCCCGAGAGCGGCAATGTAACACTCGAGGTGTTTAATATGGCCGGACAAAGGGTGCAAACTCTGGTTAATGGACTAATTTCTCAAGGAAACCATTCTGTAAATTTTGATGCCTCAGAATTATCGAGCGGGATGTATATCTACAGGCTGTCTTCAGAATTTGGAACAATCAGCCGTAAGATGTTGTTAGTTAAATAGTAAAGCCATATAAATATTGATTTTATCTGCCTTTATTACATCTCAATTCCGAAGAAAATTAATCGGGCTTGTGTTATAGTTAATGAAAAGTGAATAGAACTCTTTTCAAGGATTTAAATTATAGGAGTAGGGTATGAATAGTGTTAAATGGATTGTATCATTAATGGTAATTTCTTTAGGATTGATGATTGCATCTTGTGGTGAGCCTGCAGATACAGTAGATCAACCGGAAGCCCCGGGTGTAACTGCAAATCCGGATTTTGGAGATGAATTAGACAGGAGCGAAAGAATAGCAACTGTTGCAGATTTATCAGCATTTGAGGACAATAGAGAAAGAGAATTGAATGAAACATTTACCCTGACTATAGCCGACACATTATTTTTAGAGCTAAATATTCAAAATAAATCTAATCCATTACGTGATCTTATTAGCTATTCAGGTTCTGTTACCGGAGATGGTGCCGGAGATTTTACACTTTCTAAGGATGGCTCTATGTTCTTAGGCACTATTCGTATTTACGAAGATAATCTAAGATTTCAAATAACGTACGACAGGGTAGATGAGCATCACAAATTGTACCGTCTTAAGCATGATCAAATTGAGGAAGTTGATATTTTGGATTGATTATTGAAAAGCTGAATTATATTGATAAATTAATCGCATTTCGAAATATATCATCAATAATCCTGCAAACTGGAATGATGATAAATTTAATGCAATGAATAAATGATTTGTGTCAATGAATAAATTTTTGAGGATTATGCATTTCAAAACCAGACTGTTAAATCATGTTTAAGGTAATGCAATACGTTCATTAAAGCGTTATCTTTAGATGATAATAAAAAAGCGCTTTTTGAAACCTGAACTAAAAAACTACCATGCCGGAAGCAGCTGCTAAAGTAAAGAAAACAACCGCTGATAATAATCAGCCATTTATCTATAAACCAAAACATAAAATAAGGTTTGTTACTGCCACAAGTTTGTTTGACGGACACGATGCGTCAATAAACATTATGCGGAGGATTCTGCAAAGTTCAGGGGCCGAGGTCATTCATCTTGGCCACAATAGGTCGGTCGGTGAAATTGTAGATTGTGCCATTCAGGAAGATGTACAGGGGATAGCTATCAGCTCGTATCAGGGGGGACACATCGAGTTTTTCAAGTACATGGTTGATTTACTCAGGGAAAATGGCGCTCCGCATATAAAAGTATTTGGCGGCGGCGGTGGCGTAATTGTAGATAGTGAGATTAAAGAGCTGCATGAGTACGGGGTCAGCCACATTTTTAGTCCTGATGATGGTAGAAAATATGGCCTTCAGGGGATGATCAATCAAATGCTCGAAACCTGTGACTTCAGTACAACAGTTTTAGATAAAATTGATTACGATTCAGTAAACAGGAAAAATCCCAAAATTCTCGCGCGTTGTATTACAGCTATTGAAAATGACGCAAATGAGCTTCTCGAGTATCGCGATAACCAATTATTTTTTGATAACGGGAAGAAGCTTTTATCCGGTAAAAACGGAAAAACTATTCCATTAATCGGTATTACGGGAACCGGTGGTGCGGGTAAAAGTTCGTTGACAGATGAAATAATCAGGCGCTTTCTTACCGAATTTGAGGATAAATACATCGGAATTATATCCATCGATCCATCCAAAAGAAGGACAGGCGGCGCATTGCTGGGTGATAGAATCAGGATGAATGCAGTTTATAATGATCGGGTGTACATGCGCAGCTTAGCAACCAGAGCTTCGAATCGGGCTACAAGTAAGGCGGTTTCTGGTACTGTTGAGCTCATGAAATCAGCCGGCTTCGATATGATTATAGTCGAAACCAGCGGAATTGGACAAAGCGAGTCCGAGATTGTAGATTTGACGGATATCAGCTTATATGTAATGACCAGCGAATACGGTGCAGCCACACAGCTGGAAAAAATTGACATGCTGGATTTGGCTGATTTCGTAGTCATCAACAAATTCGACAAAAAGGGATCGCTCGACGCTCTCAGAGATGTCAGAAAGCAGTACAAAAGAAACCGCAATCTGTGGCATGAGGATGAAAAAACGCTGCCTGTATATCCCACCATCGCGGCTCAGTTTAATGATGAGGGCGTAAATCGTCTATTTAAGGCGCTTACTAATAAAATTAACGAACAATATTCAATTAATTGGGAAACTTCGGTTTACAATAATCCCGAACCGGCTGAGGAGCTTAATAAACAGGCGATTATCCCCGGAAACAGAGTGCGGTATTTATCAGAGATTTCAGAAAGCCTTCGTGAGTATCATGAGTGGGCAGAGGAGCAGTCGAAAGTCGCCACCAAACTGAACGATATTGAAGGAACGTTAGCTCAGCTTGAAAAATGGAATCCTGATGATAAGGAAACATTACAGGCTACTCTAAACGAAATGAGAGATCATTGGCGCTCAAAACTCGATCCGGTTTCACTAAATATTTTAGATAATTGGGATAAAACAGCCGAAATGTATCGCAGAGACGTGGTCGAAACTAAAGTGCGCGATCGCGTTATCAAAAACGAGCAGTACCGGACATCATTAAGCGGCTTGAAAATTCCCCGTGTATCACTGCCTCGTTATGAGGGCTGGGGCGATCGTCTTAATTTTGCTTTAAAAGAGAACATCCCCGGTTATTTTCCCTTCACATCCGGTGTTTTTCCGTTTAAGAGAGAAGGCGAAGACCCGGCGAGGATGTTTGCCGGAGAAGGCACGCCTGAGCGCACAAACAAGAGATTCCACTATGTAAGTGAGGGTTTGCCGGCAAAACGATTGTCTACTGCTTTCGATTCGGTGACACTTTATGGCGAAGACCCTGCTTTGCGTCCTGATATTTATGGAAAAGTGGGGAATTCAGGTGTGAGCATTTGTACTTTGGATGACATGAAAAAGCTCTATTCGGGATTTTATCTAACGGAACCTACTACCTCGGTTTCCATGACTATAAACGGGCCGGCTCCAATGATTTTGGCCATGTTCATGAACACGGCCATTGATCAGCAGGTAGAACGCTGGCTGAAAGAAAACGGTGAGTGGGATAAAGCTGAAAAGAAAATTGAGTCGTATTTCAGAGAACGCGAGGCGAATCGTCCCCGATACAATGGCGATTTGCCGGCTAATAGCAATGGCCATGGACTTGGATTACTTGGAATCACAGGTGAGTTTGTAACCGACCGAGAAGTGTACGAAAAAATTAAAGCCGACACGCTTAAAGTTGTTCGGGGAACCGTTCAGGCTGATATTCTTAAAGAAGATCAGGCGCAGAATACCTGTATTTTCTCCACAGAATTTGCTTTAAAGATGATGGGGGATATACAGAGTTATTTCACCAGGAATAAAGTCAGAAATTATTATTCTGTTTCTATTTCAGGATATCATATCGCAGAAGCAGGTGCAAACCCTGTAACTCAGGCGGCATTTACGTTAGCGAATGGTTTCACATTTGTTGAATATTATCTCGCCCGTGGTCTGAAGATTGATGATTTCGCGCATAATCTTTCCTTTTTCTTCAGCAACGGACTTGATCCTGAATACGCCGTAATTGGAAGGGTAGCGCGACGCATCTGGGCGGTATCCATGAGGAATAAATACGGTGCCAATGCTCGTTCGCAAAAGTTGAAATATCACATTCAAACAAGCGGTCGTTCACTGCATGCTCAGGAAATTCAATTCAATGATATTCGTACTACATTGCAGGCGTTGTTAGCGATTTATGATAATTGTAACTCGCTTCACACCAATGCTTATGATGAAGCGATAACCACACCGACGGAGGAATCTGTTCGTCGCGCATTAGCAATTCAGCTGATCATAAACAAAGAGTTGGGACTGGCAAAAAATGAAAATCCACTTCAGGGCTCATTTATCATAAATGAATTAACTGATTTGGTTGAAGAAGCTATTTTGACTGAATTCGACCGCATCACCGAGCGTGGGGGCGTACTTGGGGCGATGGAAACGATGTATCAGAGAGGAAAAATTCAGGAAGAAAGCCTCTACTACGAGACGCTAAAACACAATGGCGACCTTCCGATAATTGGGGTGAATACTTTTCTCGGGAAAAATTCTGAAACGCCTCAGGAAGTTGATCTTATTCGTTCAACTGATAACGAGAAAAAGCAACAAATTGAGGCTTTAGATTCTTTTAAACACCGCAACTCAGACCGAAGTGAATCATCCCTAAAAAAACTAAAACAGGTTGCCAGAAATAATGGCAATTTATTTGAGGAGTTGATGGAAACCGTCAAGTATAGTTCGCTTGGACAGATTTCTCAGTCTTTGTATGAAGTTGGCGGGCAGTATCGTAGGAATATGTGATTTTCACTCAGATTTCGCTGATTGGCGCGGATTAGTATTATCAGTGTTAATCATCAGAATCAGCCAAATCTGCGTTCTGTTCTTTGGGCGTATAATCTGGTACCGCTTCCACTGATAATTAAGAATTTATACGTTAAAAATGATATATTTACTCGATTGCTTTGTAAGACTGTTAATTTCTTCTGCAATCAATCATTTTTTAGCTGTTTTGACGCAACACCATGCATCTATACAGTTTGATATTTAATTTATATTAACTCAGGAGGTTAACAAAATATGGCTTTAACACTTTCTAAAATTGAAGAATATCTTGGTTCAGAAGCTGATGCGCTTCTAAACCATAAGTGTAAAACTATTTCTAAAGAAAATATTCATCTTCCATCATCAGATTTTATTGAAAAAGTATGGATGGATTCAGACCGGAGTCCACGTGTTCTTAGAAATTTGCAATCTATTTACGATCACGGTCGCTTGGGCAGAACAGGATTTATGTCAATTTTACCCGTAGATCAGGGTATTGAGCATTCAGGTGGTGCGTCTTTCGCGAAAAATCCCGCTTATTTCGATCCGGAGAACATCGTAAAGCTTGCTATTGAAGGTGGATGTAATGCAGTTGCTTCGACCTATGGTGTACTCGGTTCTGTTGCACGTAAATATGCTCACCGGATTCCATTTATTGTGAAAATCAATCACAATGAACTTATGACGTATCCTAACAGCTTCGATCAGATTATGTTTGGTACAATCGATCAGGCTTACGATATGGGATGTGCCGCGGTTGGTGCAACAATTTATTTTGGCTCTGATGAATCATCCAGACAAATTATTGAAGTTGCTAACGCTTTTGCTTATGCACATGAACTTGGTATGGCAACCATCCTTTGGTGTTACACACGTAACAATGCTTTCAAAAAAGATGGTGTTGATTATCATGTGGCGGCTGACTTAACAGGACAAGCTAACCACCTTGGTGTGACTATAGAAGCGGATGTCATCAAACAAAAACTACCTGAAAATAATGGCGGTTTTAAAGCTTTAAACACCGGCGATTCTTCTTACGGTAAGTTAGATGAACGTATTTATTCTGACCTGACCAGTGATAATCCAATTGACCTGACACGTTATCAGGTTGCGAATTGCTACATGGGGCGCGCGAACCTGATTAACTCAGGTGGTGCTTCCGGTGACAATGACTTTGCTGATGCGGTTAAAACTGCTGTTATCAACAAGCGTGCCGGTGGAGCAGGCCTTATCAGTGGCCGTAAAGCATTCCAGCGTCCGATGGATGAAGGTGTAAAACTACTGAATACCATTCAGGATGTATATCTGGAAGATGGTGTAACTGTCGCCTGATAAATCATTTCAAAAACTATGTTCTACTTAGTATGATTATGGTAGAGCTCGAAGAAATAAAAAAGGAGCATTTCGCTCCTTTTTTTATATCGTAAATAGTTTGGGTTAGTCTGTAACTTCCATCAAAAAAGTCTCTTTAAACGGTTGCCCACCATCTGTTATTCCTTGCAGAACAATTCTGTATCTCGACGGCACATCATTTGTCCAGAACAGTACCCGGCCACCGTTAGGTCCGATAGTGAAATCCGGTTCCCAGTGCAATGTAATTCTCTGATCATCTAAGGCTTCAAGTTCTGGCGTCATAAAACCATACCTCGGAGAGTAAAAGGTTGTAGGTGGGTGATACCCTTGCATATAGGTTCTGAGGAAGCCACGTGATTGATCAGGCCTGCTGAGATTGCGTCTTGTGGTTATGCTTATTACACCTCCTGTAGCAACAGAGCCAAATGCGGCTAATTCATGTGCACGGCGATACACATCAATAGTTTGAACATCATCGGAGGTCAATGTCCAAAGCATCGACATATCAGTTTGAACACCATCGATATACAATAGTGGATCAGGTGTACCAGATGTGGTTGCTGCACCTGTGTTGACTATAATTCTTTGTCCAAAATCTTCACTTCCAACACTTGTTACACCGGGAATTTGAGTTAGTACCTGCTCTAAAGGTAAAGTGCGCAGCCAATCTCTGTCATCCATGTTTACACTTTGGCTGCCGGGTGTGGCTATTCTTACATTCCTGTCCATTATGTCTTCTGTGATTCTGTCAGCTGTAATAATTACATCTTCGAGAACACCTTCCATCTGAAAATCAAAATGACGCTCTGTAGCAGTTCTTGATGCAGTTGCTCGGTCAGATATAGATTCGTCGCCTAAGGTAGTGGGATCATTTGTAATATCTCTTTGTACAATTTTAGGTTCATCAGAAGGGTTTACTTGAAACTGCTCATCTAAAACAATAGTAACATTATCTCTGCCTCGCTGTGTATTTGCTCTTATTTGGATCATTTCAGAAAGCTCGAAATCGAGATTGTTTATAAAAAAGCGGCCTTCTTTGTCTGTTTCGAGAAGATACATTTCTTCCTGATTTGTACCATGAGATACAACTACACTTGCTTCGGCTACGGGCCTGCTCCAAAGTTGAGTAAAGACTTGTCCGGAGATGGTAAAGCCGAATTCAGGATTATGATTAAGGGCAAGCGGTGCATCCCCGGAAAAAATATTCATATTATACGCGCGCCATCCTTGGGTCATAAGTAATAAATCAAGGTACTCATCGGCTTTTGTGTGGCTGCTGAAGTAAAACCCTGGATCTTCGATAAAGCCGTTAATTTCCGGTTCCAAATATAAGCCAGCAAGTATGTTACTTGCATTGAAATTATAATCATGAATGGTGTCATCAAAAACTGAAACACTTGCTGTTGCTCCAATGGTATTGCCTGTGTGGTCTTCAAGGAAAAAGCGAAGCGGCACGTCTTCACGCTTTTTAAAAGAAGGGATGCTACCATCTCTTCTAACTTCCGCATTATTGATAATTAACCTCGGTTTAATATCATCTACATTGTTTTTATTGAAAGCCAGCCGTTCTGTTACTGGACGCCCATCTGGCGATAACACCGTAAAATGAACAATACCTGTCGGGAAAAGTGAAGCAGGAATAAAAGAAAAGCCTAAGCCATCTTCAACAGGTATTCTTGCTACGTGATAGGGGACACCTCTGACATGAGCGAAAATTGTGAAATCCTGATTATCCGGGATACCGCTGCTCCGGGTCTGCACAATAAACTGATCTGCATTTCTTGTTACTTTCATGTTCATGCCTGTTTCAATAGCAGTCGGTAGTTGAACTACAATTCTGCCGGCATTTGCGGTATATCCCTCGGGATCTTGAGGTGTAAATGAAAAACTACCCATTCCATTATGAACTGATTCAAATTCAGCAACAGTTTCACCGGCACTATTAAGGATGAAACCGAATACGTCTCTGTGTAAACCATCTTTGCCAACCGCTTTAAAAGCAACTCTGTTTGGTACACCTGCAATTAATTGGCCGCCCTCAGGCAAAAATTGAAGGTCAATCTCATGTGAATCTGTTTGCCTTCTTTCGCGTTCTCTTTGCACACGGCGACTTTCTTCTTCATTGGTATATACTTCAATATTCTTACTGAAAATGTAGGATTCACCAAAGTTAAATCCCCATAAAGTATATGCTCTGAGTTGATACGTTCCTCTTTCAACGAGATGTTCATCGAAAGATATACTTCCATGCGCTCTTCCACGATCGAGTCTTTTTACGACTCGGTTAATGCGTTCACCCGACGGAGCATGTAAATCAATGTACAAAACCCTGCTAATTCCTGACCGGTATTGATTCGATCCGCTTGTGGCATAGACAGAAAACCAAATTCGGTCGCCGTGGTAATACCATTGTCTGTCTGTGTGAACATAAATGCGTTCTCTTGGAATTTCTTCATTAACAACACGGAAATTCTGAAGAAACGTCTGCTGCTCATTTGTCAACTGAGAGAAAGATGGGTCAATAAGAAATAAAAAAAATATAAAGGGGATTAATTGTAGAATCCTTCGCATATAGCCAATTATTGTTTATTCGATGTAAAAGCTGTATTGCAAGTTATAGCTTTGAAGTGGTTTAAGGGTCAAAATTAAAAGACCATACGTTTAACAACGTGCATGGCCAAATATATGTATAAAATATCCCAAAAATATCTAAAATTGAGGTATTGTTCACTTGCCTGAATAAACCCCGGGAAGAACACGGTTTTGCAAAGCCTTCTATTAGTCAGAAAAAATGTTGGCATTGGGTTATCACTTTTATATACTTAGCACTTAATGAACAATAATCAACAAATGAATTTTATTTACTTTGTTTGAATCAACCGACATTATACTAATAAAGTATGGTGGGAATGCCATGCTTAATCCGGATTTGCAAAAGCAGGTTGTTGTTGCTTTGACTGAATTACATTCTCAGGGGCTTGGCATTGTTCTTGTGCATGGTGGCGGGCCTGAGATTAACAAGCTGCTGAAACTTGCCATGGTTGAAAGTGAGTTTGTAGGCGGACAACGCAAAACGTCTGCCGAAGCAATGATATATGTTCAAATGGCACTGCGCGGGCAAGTAAATGGTACGTTGGTTCGTCTGCTAAATAATGCCGGTGTATCAGCTGTTGGGCTCTCCGGCAAAGATGGCAGCATGGTCATCGCCGAAAAAAGATTTCACGTGCTAAATGTAAATGGCAAAACCGAAAAAGCTGATTTGGGATTTGTTGGAAATATCAAGGATATAAATCCCAAATTGATTTTTACACTCATAGAAAACAGCTATTTACCTGTTGTGGCGCCGATTGCAGTCGGAGAAGATGGAATGGATTACAATATAAACGCCGATATTTTTGCCGGAAAACTGTCAGCGGCACTCAAGGCAAAAGCGTATGTAAGCCTGACCGATGTTGATGGATTGTATCATGATATTAATAATCCCGAGTCGAGAATCCCTCAGGCGACCTTACCTGAGTTGCATCAATTTATGAAAGATATTGCAACAGGAGGAATGCTCCCCAAACTGGAGTCCATCGCCGTTGCATTACAGGGTGGGGTAAAAGAAGCTCATATTTTTAATGGAACAAAGCCGGATGATCTGAAGCAACAACTGCGGGGTAAGTCAACTTCTGGTACAAAAATCACCGCTTAGAAAACCAATCACTTTTTTACACAAGAGTTTCAATTATGATTAAAGCAGGAATTGCAGGCGCATCAGGTTACACAGGGTCAGAATTGATTCGATTTTTGATTCAGCACCCTGATGTTGAAATAACATCCGTAACCTCAGAGCGTGCTGCCGGTCAAGCCATAGAATCTATACATCCACAATTCAGGGGGATGAAAAACATCACCTTGTCTTCCATAAAAGAGTTAGATACAAGTGCGTTGGATGTGCTTTTCCTGGCACTGCCACATAGAGTTTCAATGAAATTTGTGGCCGAAAACCATCCAATGAAGTGTCCGGTTATTGATTTATCGGGTGATTTCAGATTAAATGATGCTGATGTATATGAATGCTGGTACGGCGAAAAGCATCAAAAACCGGATTTGTTAGATTCGGCTGTATTCGGACTGCCTGAGCTTTTCAGAAATCAGATAAAAAATGCAAAACTGGTATCAAATCCGGGATGTTATCCCACTTCGGCTATTATCCCGCTTGCACCACTGGTAGAAGAGGGATTTATAGACACAAAAACAGTTGTAATTGATGCCAAATCGGGAACTACCGGAGCGGGAGCCAGTGCAAAAGAAGGAACACATTTCCCGAATGTTCATGATAATTTCAGTGCCTATGGCTTAAAAACACATAGACATACACCTGAAATAGAAATGACCATTGACCGCTTTTGCGGGGTTCGCCCAATGGTTCAGTTTACGCCCCACTTGTTACCGATTAACAGGGGGATTTTAACCGCTGTTTATTCTATGCCTGTAAAAGACATCAATGAAAATAAACTTAGGGAACTTTATGCAGATGTGTATGGAAATGAATATTTTATACGATTGGTTGAACAACCGCCTCAACTAAAAAATGTTAGAGGTTCAAATTTTTGTGATGTTTACGTTACGCATGACAACAGAACAAATCGTATTATAACCATAAGTGCTATTGACAATCTTGTAAAGGGTGCAGCAGGGCAGGCAGTGCAGAATATGAATATACTTCTTGGCCTCGATGAAACGGCGGGCTTGACTTTAGCGCCGGTATCACCTTAAAAATAACTTACGTGCTATGCAAAATATATCAGATGTCCGAGGGTTCAAATTCTGGGGTGCTCATACCGGCGTTAAAAACAAGCGAAGAGATTTAGGATTTATTTATTCTGTTAAACCGGCATCAGCTGCCGCTGTGTTTACAAAAAATGTTATCGTAGCCGAACCTATAAAAATCAGCCGCGATTCGGTTAAAGATGGCGTATTACAGGCCATTGTGGTTAATTCAGGCAATGCGAATGCGTGTACCGGCAAGCAGGGCTATGAAGGGGCAAAAGCTATGATTGCCGAAACAGCGAAGCAATTCGATATCCCCGAATCGCATGTTTTGGTGGCTTCCACCGGCGTAATTGGACGCGAATTTCCCACTGAAAAAATTCTGGATGGAATTAGGGTTAACGCATTGAAAATTTCTGACAGAAAAGTGGCAGGCTCATTTCTGGCATCGGCGATTCTTACCACAGATACATTTCCTAAAGAGGGATTTGTGAAGTTTAAAGTGGGTGGGAAAACCATAAATATGGGCGCCGTAGCAAAAGGCTCTGGGATGATTCATCCCGATATGGGAACAATGCTATGTTTTATTGTTTGTGATGCTGCCATAGATTTCAAGTTGCTTGATAAGGCGCTAAAAGAGGTCGTAGACCAGACATTTAACATGATTACCGTAGATGGTGATACATCAACCAACGATATGGTCTCCATTATGTGTAATGGTGAAGCCGGCAATCCGGAAATAACGGAAGAGGGTGCCGATTACAAACTGTTTAAGTCTAAACTCCTTGAATTATGTCACCATTTGGCGCGCTTGATTGTATCAGACGGCGAAGGTGCCTCTAAGATTTTAGAGTATATCGTAAAAGGGGCTAAAACCGAGCAGGATGCTCGAAAAATAATACGAACGGTATCGGATTCATCGCTCGTAAAAACCGCAATGTTTGGCCGTGACCCTAACTGGGGAAGAATAATCGCAGCAGCCGGACGCTCAGGCATAACGTTTAAACCCGAAAACGTAGACTTGTACATTGGCAGTGACGAAGATGTGCAACTGCTTAAGAAAGGCCAACCGTGTCCAGTTGACTTTACCAAACTGAAAAACATGATGAAATCAACCGACCTGCGAATTACAATCAACCTAAACGACGGCAAAGCAACCGCCAAAGGCTGGGGCTGCGACCTAAGCTACGAATACGTTCGCATCAACGCGGAGTATACTACGTAGATATTGGTTTTTTGGGGTTTATTAGGTTGTGAGTTGAACCACTATGGCTCGAAGAATGTGATTACTGTACTAATTCAGCCAACGTTTACTCTCCTTAAACCATTAAGAAACAAGAAAACCCCTAAATAATCAAGTACATATGCCCTTAGTAAACTTATTGGTTTTATGTCTTTTTTATAAATCATCACACACTTAAACCATTCGTGTCTTTGAGTCTTGGTGCCTGCCTGCTGCAGGCAGGGTTCAAAAAAAAGGAGATTCTTTGTAAGTATAATAACTAAAAAAACGAAGTTATATACTTGCAATCTCACCGACCCAAAATCCACTCAATACAAGCTTTCGCATTTTACCCGGTTTAATATATCTGATTATTAATAAAGTATTTAATTTGTTATATTTCTTAGCTGTTAAGGATAGAAAAGGGTGTATGTCATCCTAATTATTAATCTTACGAATTGAAATTAGAAATTATTCAGCAACATGTTCGACTTTACGGTTATTAAACCATCTACATATAGAGAAAGCACACACGATCTTACCGAAATTATTAATTTTCTGCATACCCATCTTGGTCAATATGGCGACAATAAAGAGGACATTCGTAAATGTCTGAATTACGCTTTAAGTGATGAACCAGGATTTGGTGGGTTTGTAGTAACCGCGCGCGATACGCAAAAAGGTAATTTGGCCGGAGTTGTTGTAATTAACGATACAGGTATGGAAGGGTACATACCCGAAAATATTTTAGTATACATAGCTGTACATGACGGTTACAGAGGTAAAGGCTTGGGTAAAAGTCTGATGAAAACCACAATGGAAACAGCAGAGGGAGACATTGCATTACATGTTGAACCGGATAACCCTGCCAGATACCTGTACGAAAAACTTGGCTTTACCAATAAATATCTTGAGATGCGCTACACGCGTTAGTTATGGCCTACTTAAAAGTTTACAGAGATAAATTAAAGCATAATCATGCTTTTTTGTCTGAACTGTTCAAAAAGAATGACATAGAATGGGGGGCGGTAACCAAATTATTTTGCGGTAACGAAGACCTTATCCGTGAAATAATCAATCTGGGAATTCGCGAAGTACACGACTCCCGTATCAGTAATCTCGCTGTCGTAAAGAAAATCGATCCCGATGTACAGACTGTATATATAAAGCCACCACCAAGGAAAATTATCCCTGATATTGTTCGCTTTGCAGACGTAAGTTTCGACTCTGATATTGGCACCATCAAAATGCTTTCGAAAGAGGCTAAGAAGCAGAAGAAAGTCCATAAAATAATCATTATGATTGAAATGGGGGACTTACGTGAAGGCGTTGTACGAGAAGACCTTGTAGATTTTTATGAACAAGTTTTCAAACTGCCCAATATTTCCATAAGCGGAATCGGAACCAACCTTAACTGCCTGCATGGTGTAATGCCAAATACAGATAAGTTGATTCAGCTCTCTTTGTACAAACAAATAATTGAGTTAAAGTTTAACAAAAAAATCCCTTACATATCGGGCGGAACATCAGTTACAGTTCCACTTTTGCTGCGGAATCAAATCCCCCATGAAATTAACCATTTCAGAATTGGCGAGTCACTTTATTTCGGCCTCGATTTGTTTAGCGGAAAAACTATTGAGGGTATGGAGCCGTCGGTTATGGAGCTCTTCAGTCAAATAATTGAACTTTATGAGAAGCCGGTAGTCCCAAGTGGCGAACTTGGCAGTAACCCATTTGGTGAGGTTGCTGAGATAGATGAAAAACTCTACGGCAAAACAAGCAACAGGGCTATTATAGATGTCGGTTTTCTTGATATTGACCCCAAGTTTTTAATCCCGGTGAATCCTAATGTCGAAATTGTCGATGCAAGCTCAGATATGCTTGTTGTAGATGTTGGGGAGAATAAGGATGGATATAAAGTAGGGGATATGCTTCGTTTCAGGCTCAAATATATGGGTGCATTGGGAATTATGAACTCAGATTATATCGACAAAATTATTGAATAAGATGTTAAAACCATCCGTTTTTGAATTTCATCCGGTGATGGAATATACGGGTCCGCTTACCGCGATTGACCTTTCAAAAGGATATGACCATTCGGAAAATGCTCCTGAATTAAGAGGTGCAGGTGGTTATTTGGAGAGGAGAGAAGCAATGTACACTTCGGTACTCTACGGAGGAAAACGGTTCATACACATGGGAGTTGACATTTGGGCGCCGCAAGGAGCACGCATTTTTGCATTTGATGACGGGGTGATTTGGGGAGTTCGGGATAATAATAACGAACTTGACTATGGTCCCACTTTAGTAACTGAACATGAATTTGGCGGAGTGCGTCTTTTCGCTTTACATGGGCATCTAAGCAAAGAGTCTATCATCAAATTGAAGCCCGGCACGCGATTTTCGAAAGGTGATGTTCTTGGTGTTTTAGGAAGTCGTCAGGAAAACGGCGGTTGGATACCACATTTGCACTTTCAGATTTCAGTAAAAGAACCCGATGCCCCTGATATGCCGGGGGTAGTCTCTGAGGAAGAATTGCAGGAAGCTATAAAAATCTATCCTGATCCACGTATTGTACTTGGCCCGTTATATCTGTAAATCTTACCTTAGTTAATGAAAACCGACATCTTTATAAAAAACAATCTTTCTGAAATCATATCATTTCGTAAAGAACTACATGCTAATCCCGAGGTCTCTGGCAAAGAAATAAAAACAGCAGAGCGAGTAACAGAATGGCTGAAAGATTGTAAGCCTGATCGGTTAATCACAAACATCGGAGGCGAAGGCATTGCTACTATATTTGGAGAAGATTCCAGGAAATCACTTTTATTCAGAGCGGAGCTTGATGCGTTGCCAATCAACGATAATATTGAAGCAGATTACAGGTCAAATGCAAAAGGTGTTGGGCACAAATGTGGCCACGACGGACACATGGCTAATCTTGCCGGCCTTGCTCTTTGGTTGAAGGAAAATCGCCCGAAAGACGGAAATGTAATGCTGCTATTTCAGCCGGCTGAAGAAACCGGTGAGGGCGCGGCGAAAATGCTGTCTGATCCCAAACTTAAGCAACTGGGGTCACCATCGGTGATTGCTATGCATAACTTGCCGGGATTTGAAAAAGGCGATGTGATTTTAAAAGATGATGTGTTCACATTTGCATCAACGGGCATGATTATTCAGCTGGAAGGTGCGACCTCACACGCTGCTCATCCTGAAGGGGGAATTTCTCCATCACTTGCAGTATCTGAAATTATTCAACTGCTGGAAAATCCTACATCCTCAACTGGACATTCTGAGGATAAGGTTCGCATAACAGTTATACACGCTAAGATTGGTGAGCAGGCGTTTGGAACTTCCCCGGGCGAGGCGGTGGTCATGGCTACAATTCGTTCAGCGGAGACTGAAATAATGGACGCCGCTACGAAAGAAATCGAATCAAATGTAAAAGAAATTGTCACTAAATTTAAATTAAGTCTTAATATTTCATACACAGAAAGATTTGAAACCACCCGAAACGATGCCGAAATGGCAGATGTGGTCAGAAAAGCAGCCAAAGATTGTGCTCTGAATATTCAGGAAATTGAAAAACCATTTCCCTGGAGTGAAGATTTTGGTAGATTTACAGGTGTATTTCCCGGTGTATTATTAGGGATGGGAGCCGGTGTTGAGTATCCGCAGTTGCATCATCCAAAATATGATTATCCCGATGAATTAATTCCTGTGGCGCTTAGGTTTTACATCCAAATAATGAATAACTACTTCGGTCTTTCAGAAAAAGAATCTACGAACTAAATATAAAACAAGCGATTATCTCAATACATGTTCCATAGCTCTTATATTGAAATCAGTGAATCAGCACTAAAGAATAATCTGGATTACCTTAGAAACAGATTTGGCGGTGATGTTATTTTTTCCTCTGTCATTAAAGGAAACGCGTATGGGCATGGAATTGAGAACATCCTGCCTCTCGCAGAAAAATATGGGGTTAATCATTTTTCAGTATTTAGTGCAAATGAAGCCCTCAAAGCCCTGAAATATCGCACCAATGGCAGTGAGATAATGATAATGGGGATGATTGATAATGAGCAGGTAGAATGGGCGGTCGAAAATGGCATATCATTTTATGTATTTGAAAAAGACAGGCTCAATTCTGCAATTGAAAACGCTAAAAGGCTGAAAACGAAGGCGAAAATACACGTTGAGCTGGAAACTGGTATGTATAGAACCGGATTTGAGGAATCAGAACTTGATGAAATCAACGAAATTATTAAAAAAAACACTGAATTTCTCAGCGTTGAGGGCATTTGCACCCATTTTGCCGGAGCTGAAAGCATCAGTAATTATCTGAGGGTAAAAAATCAGATGAAATTGTACAGCAGGATGGTAAGGAAGATTCAGAAATCGGGATTAATTTTCAAAAAATGCCATGTTGCGTGCTCTGCTGCAGCAATTAGGTACAAACGAACATTGATGGATATGGTAAGAATTGGAATTGCACAATATGGAATGTGGCCAAATCGGGAGACATTTATGCACGATGTATCTGAACAGGAAGGGGATGAATACGCGGTCGATCCACTTAATAGAGTTATCAGTTGGAAAACCAATGTGATGAGCCTTAAAGAAATACCGGCAAATAGGTTTGTTGGATATGGCACATCGTACCTGACAAACACCAAAACTACAATCGCTACGGTTCCGGTTGGTTATGTTCACGGGTTTAACAGAAACCTGAGTAATCTGGGAAAGGTAATGATACATGGTAAGCATGTTCCTGTAATAGGCCTTGTAAATATGAATATGATGGTGGTAGATGTAACAAATCTCGAGAATGTGCAAAAAGGGGATGAAGTTGTGATTATTGGAAATCAAGATGGCAATGAGTTGAGTGTAAGTTCTTTCAGCGAGCTCACAAATTACCTTAACTATGAGACTTTAGCACGATTACCGGAAGTTATTCCCCGTTTTGTGGTTGATTGAAAGATCTGAAATTATGTCTGAAATCCGGCAGATTGTATATTAAATTGTACACATTAATTAGAAAGTAGACACCCATTTTCATCATTTTGGGCATGTTTGCCATTAATTCCTTCAAAAATTTATTGGTATGGTTTTTGTTCCTTAACTCTGTAGAACACGTTGAATAAAAGATTCCGTATAAAAGCGGATGAAATTATAAATCAGCGGCTCTTGTTTTAAATAATGAGTTTAGAGTTCATCCACTAAAGGCTCTTATTTAATAACAGTTAAAGGATACAATAACAATTTTAACTAAGCGTTTAAGCCTTATGTTGACAACACAAAGTAACACTTCAAAATACACTGGTCTTGATGATCAGGAACTCGTACGTATGTACAGAAGAGAGAATGATCAGGTGGCATTCAGCGAATTGATGAATCGCCATCAGAACAAAATATATTCGTACATATATAGTATGGTTACCAATCAGGAAGTGGCTAACGATATTTTCCAGGAAACCTTTACCAAGGTAATCACCAAAATGGGTGACACCTATAATGAACAAGGTAAATGGATTGCTTGGGTCATGCGTATTGCTCATAATGCTACAATTGACCATATCCGTAAAAGAAAGCGTTTTGTTGATGTCAACTCTCATGATGACTCAGACTACGACTTCTACGACAGACTGGAAGATTCGAATACGCCGAGTGCACAGGATAACCTTGAGTTTGATGAAGCTAAAAAAAGCCTCATGAAACACATAGATGGCCTGCCACAAGAACAGCGTGAAGTGGTTATGCTGAGACATTACTATGAGATGTCTTTTAAAGAAATAGCCGAATTAACCAACGTTTCCATAAACACGGCTCTGGGCAGAATGCGCTACGCACTGATTAATCTCAGGAAAATGTTTGACAAGGAAAACGGAAAAGAGTACCAATATGCAGAACGTGGATGAACTGTGTATCAAATATGTATTAAATGAGCTCGACCCTGCTGAGCGGCTTATAGTCGAGCAGGCGATGCGAGACGATGAAAATGTGTTGATAGAGGTTGAGAGTCTCAGGAGTACACTCCGGAGACTCAACAACCTTCCTGATAAAGAGCCTCCTAAGCATGTGCAAAAGATTATACTTGAAAAGGCAGCAAAGGAGTCTAAGAAAAAATCAACTCTTGTATACGATAGAATAGCCTGGGCCAGTTTGTTAGCAGCGGCTGTTCTATTATTGGTGGTAGGAGTGAATTACTTTAATGTCACCGGCGAAACAGGTGCACAATATAATGCGACCATTGGATTGCAAGAGATGGAAGAGTCAACAGGTACAGCTCCGGTTTTATTGAGCCAACCGGCACCATTAATACCAGCTGTTACAATGCAAAGAAACGCAGTAGAACCATGGATTGACCGCCAAAATGTGTTGCAACTTCAAGTTTCTTATGGCCCCAACGGGCAGGTCAAATTAAGTCCGGGTACAGATAATGAACGTACAAACACCGCAGTATTAAGGCCAGTGCAGCCAAATAATAACAACAGACAAGCAGTACCTGCAGCAAGGGATATTCAGCTTACCCGTACACAGAATTAGATATTAAGATTATTATCCCAAAAAAAACGGTGTATTGCCTTGGTGATACACCGTTTTTTTATGTCTATAATACACGAAAACAACCAGTTATGGTGATCAGGCGGCCCAGGTGTTTGAATGGGATTTTGATCTTAGTCCCGCCGTCACTTCGACTCCGCTCAGAGGCTCTGAACCATTGGTGCTATTGGCAGGAACGAAGTTGATCCAACAGAGGGTTCGACTACGCAGCGACCAACCATCCCAACCCGTTTTTCATCCAAAGCCGCTGCTCCGCTACTAATGACAGAGATGCTCAGTGATCTGTCAAGGGTTTGTTGTCCCAAAAGACCTGTCAGGTTTTTGCGCTTAGGTTCCTATTTACAATAAAATGACCCATAAAACCTGACAGTTCTGCGGCATATTAGACTTGACTTGACACTAGCGGCGATTGAGCGGAACCGAAACCAAAGCGGTTATTGAGCTATTTTCTAAGGACAAACTAACTCTGTCATTAGTAGCGGAATGCTGGCCTCGCAAAATCGCCAAGTGCAATAAAGGTAGTCCGGCATGTAGTCGAAACATTAGTGGATTAGGCTTCAATATGCTCTCGGGTTGTATAGACTATCCTTCGCCTACTCCGAGGAAACCAACAGAGCTTAAAGTAACCATTAGGGATCGGCCGCTCCCCGATAAATGCGGGACGCGGCAGGATGACGATGCTTTTAAGAGATAATTTTCTAATTCAGAAAGCTAATGGCATTATAATTTTGTATCTTAGCAAATTGGAGAATAATGAGCAATTATAGCTTATTGTTCCTTTAACTCGCTTTATTTAACTTAATCGGAATAACCTGTACATGGGTAAAGTAATTTCAGTTGCTAATCAAAAAGGTGGGGTTGGTAAAACCACAACAGCAATTAACCTTGCTGCCAGTCTTGCCGCTATTGAACACTCAACCTTACTTATCGATATTGATCCTCAGAGTAACTCAACAAGTGGAATTGGGATTGAACCAAAGTCTGTTTCTCAATCAATCTATCAGATATTAGTAGATGGTGTAGAAGCTTCTGAAGCAGTTATAAAAACAGATTTACCCTATCTGGATTTAATTCCAAGCCATATTAATCTTGTGGGTGCAGAAATTGAAATGATAGACCGCCCCAAAAGAGAGCGTATTTTGTCTGAAGCACTTGAATCGATAACCGATAAGTATGATTTTGTAATTATTGATTGTCCACCTTCATTGGGGTTATTGACCATCAACTCTCTGACTGCCAGCGACTCGGTATTGATCCCCGTTCAGTGTGAATATTTCGCTCTTGAAGGACTCGGACAGTTGCTGAATACCATAAAAATTGTAAGACAACACCTGAATCGTGAATTGGAAATTGAAGGCGTTGTATTAACTATGTACGATACAAGAACCCGTTTATCCAGTCAGGTTGCTGAAGAGGTAAAAAGATACTTTGGCGATAAGGTATTTGAAGCTGTTGTAACCAGAAACGTAAGGCTGGCTGAATCGCCAAGTTTTGGAAAACCGGCACTTTTGTACGACTCAATGAGTGCAGGAGCACAGAACTACCTTGCTCTCGGCCGTGAACTCATCATCAGAAACCGAAAACTTTTCAAATCCAGTCCGGTTTTTAGCACCGAGAGTACTGAGAATTAAGAACATTTGATTTTATTATGTCAAAAAAAGTATTAGGCAGAGGATTAGGCGCATTTTTCCCGGATATAGAAGGAGATGAGTCATCAGAAAACTCCTCAAAGGCATTACCAGTTGAACCGGCTGAAAGAGTAAATATCATTATGCAGGTTCCTGTTGAGTTTATTCGTGCCAATCCGCATCAGCCGAGAACCGATTTTGATGAAATCAAACTGCAGGAGTTATCAGACTCTATTAAAAAATATGGTTTGATACAGCCAATTACTGTGCGTCATCATGGGCGAAACCGCTTTGAGCTAATATCCGGAGAAAGACGCCTTAGGGCGTGCAGAATGGCCGGTATCGAAACAATTCCGGCATTCGTCAGAGAAGCGAACGACGAAGAGATGATTACCTTCGCAATCATCGAAAATATTCAACGTGAACAGTTAAATCCCATTGAAGTAGCGTTAGGATATCAAAGGTTGATTGAGGAATGCAGCCTTACGCAAGAACAGGTGGCATCAAATGTTGGTAAAAACAGAACCACGGTTACGAACACACTAAGATTACTGAATTTGCCGCCAACTATACAGGCCGGGCTTAAGTTGGGTAAAATTTCAGCAGGACACGCCAGAACACTTATCGCTATAGAAGATGATGCTGAACAGGAGGCGCTATATCATCGCACCATAGAGCAGGAGTTATCTGTTCGTCAGCTCGAAGACATGGTGCGAAATCTCGAAACAAAAAAGAAAAAGGCCAAAAAGCAAAAGCCGGAGCAGGATCCGCACGACATCCAAATAAGAGAAATAACAAACAGGCTCCGCCGCACATTTGCGACAAAAGTTGACATAAAAAAAACAACAAAAGGCGGGGAAATCCGCATAGAATACTATTCAGATGATGAGCTTGAGCGCATTCTGAATATGCTGGAACATTCCGGTAACTCCTGATTTTACTTGCCATGCTGTTTAAACTATTGGCTGCTTTATTATTTTTCTTTTCAATAGCGTTTTTATACACACCAAACGCTTCAGCGCAGTTTAGCTCAAATTTTGATTTAACAGGTTTTGGCAACTATGAACTTTCAGGAAGTGCTTCTGAGGCTGTTAACGACACAGTTCCACATCCCCGAAAAGTAATGATAAGATCGGCTATTTTGCCAGGATGGGGACAACATACTAACAGACAGGCCTGGAAAATCCCCATTGTTTATGGTTTGATAGGAGGGCTAAGCTATTACGCATATTTTGCGCATACTCGCTATGAGGGCTACAGAGCCGCGTTTTATAATTCAAATCCTGATAACACAGACTTTAGATTTGGCCCAACACCGGGCTGGATTCAGGAAGGAGCCCCTGCACAATTCTACCGAACTTCACGTGATTTTTACAGAAACCGTCGTGACTTCCTTATAGTTACCGTTTTCCTATCATACATATTAAATGTTGTGGATGCATATGTTTTTGCTCACATGCGAGATTTCGATGTAAGTGATGACTTATCCGCACGAATAAAAGTAGAACCTGCCACAGATTTAGTGTATCAACCCAATATTGGCTTAACCATGCAAATTAGATTTTAACCTTATGAATAAGCAAATACCTGATAAATATTCAAACGGCTTCGAAGCTGATATTTGGAGTGTACTGAAAATAATGGGAGAATTCGTAGAGGGATATGAGCGCATGCATAAAATTGGGCCTTGTGTTTCTATATTTGGATCAGCTCGCTTCCACAAAGGCCACAAATACTACGAAATGGCAGAAAAAGTAGCGTTGCAATTAACAAAAGTCGGTTTTGGTGTAATTACAGGTGGCGGACCCGGTTTAATGGAGGCCGGAAATAAAGGAGCCAGAGACGGTGATGGAAAATCGGTTGGATTAACCATTCGTTTACCATTTGAATCTGATGCCAATGCTTATGTTGACAGAGATTATCTGATACAATTCAATTATTTCTTTGCCAGAAAAGTAATGCTGGTAAAATACGCTCAAGGGTTTGTGGTTTTACCGGGTGGATTAGGCACATTAGATGAATTTTTTGAAAGCCTCACACTTATGCAAACAGGCAAAATTAATGCTTTTCCGGTGGTTTTAATGGGGAAAAGCTACTGGCAGGGTTTGTTAGACTGGATGAAGCAAACGCTGCTTGCTGAGGGTGCTATTTCGGAGTCTGATCTGGATTTATTCATTCTTACTGATGATCCGGAAGAGGCGGTTGAACATTTAACTAAATTTTATCAAACACATTCTCTTGCTCCAAACTTCTGATATTATAGCACTAACATAGTACAAATATGATTTTTTTTAGTTTAGTGTTTCGTTTCTGAAACGTTTAATTTATATTCAGGACGCTTTAACATGCTCTAATCAACAAATTATCGCATTACGCTACCATTTTTAATTAAAACACAGTTAACATACTTAAACAGATTACACAACCGTTTTAGATTTAACTTTAATATTCAGCTAACAGAAATGTTTCTTATGAATCAGAAAATACAATACACATCTTTACTTGTACTAATCGCCTTGATAGTTGGCGGCTTTACAAATACATCAGCTCAATCTTATGCCGATGCTGTTGAAAAGTTTAACGATGCACAAGAGCTTCTCAGAGCCAATGACTTGGCAGGTGCTAAAAATGTATTCCAAGAGGCTATATCAATATCAAGGACTGTTGGGTCAGAGGCAGATGAACTTAGAGCCAGAGCAGAGCGTCAAATTCCTAATATTCAGTTTACCATAGCAAGAGGCTATTTTAGTAATCGCAATTTTGAGCGTGCTATTACAGAATTTGAACAAGCCCTGGAATATGCTGAGCAGTACAATGAAACGCAAATTATCAATAATGTTCGCAGGGCTTTGCCGGTTGCATATTTGCAGTGGGGCAATCAGGAGTTCAGAAATAACAATAACGATAAGGCCGAAGAACTTTATAGAAGAGCGATTGAACTGAATGCAAATTACGCCAGAGCTTATTATCAGTTAGGTTTAATTGAACGCAGAAGAGGCAATACCGAACAAGCACTTGAGTTATATGATCAAGCTATATTAATAGCCAGAAATCTGGGTGATACCGAAGTAGAAAACCTGGCTGAAACAGCTGCCCGCGATTTCCTTACTTTTTTAGGCGCAACTGCTACAGAAAATGGCAGATACAGACAAGCTATTGAATATCTTGAACGTTCATTAGAATACGACATGCAATTTGCAGATACTTTTTATCGTCTTGCTGAGGCTCAGAATAATTTAGCTCTATGGGATGAAGCTGTTCGTTCAGCTGAGCAGGCACTAAGGTTCGAGCGTGGTGGGCAGGTTGCTCGTGCAAAAATTCACTTCGAATTAGGTATTGCACACATGAACAGGGGACAAGAAGCCCGTGCTTGCGAATCGTTCAGAAACGCATCTTTCGGCGCCTTCAGAGCTGCAGCTGAGCATCATATCGAGCATGAGCTGAATTGCCGTTAAAATCAAATTCTTCTTCACATTCAAAAGCCGGACTAATTGTTCGGCTTTTTTTGTTTTTAAAGGATAAATATGGCCTGAGAAACTTTTTCGGGAATGCTTTGCCTCAACAAGAACAAATATTTTATGGCATACCTTAAGAACATGGCACCCGCGTACCCTACTAATGACAGAGTTGGTTTGTCCAAAGAAAATAGCTCAATAACCGCTTTGTTTCTGCTCCGCTCAACCACCGCTACAGCATCTCTGTCATATACATCAAATGTATCTGTCGTAAGCGCAGATATTAGGGCCTCATAATGACAGTCTTTGACTTCGTACTTCAGTCTCTTTCACCATAACCTCATTTTATACTTGTTTTAAAAAGTCAAATGGTATAACTTCAATAATTAGTTATAAATTCTTGTAAATACAACTGATCATTTAGTTCAATTTGTATCCTATATACCGACTATACCGATGAAATACCTTGTATCCTTTCTGCTGATATTTGTATTACTGCAATCAGCTTCATTAGCGCAATCCAGCCAAATAGATTTCAGAGCAAATGATATTGATGGTAATACACACACTTTAAATCAATATCTGGAAAAAGGCCCGGTTTATATCAGTTTTTGGGCGCTGTGGTGCCAACCTTGCCTTCACAAAATGCGTTTGTTAAATGCATTGCACAAAGATTTAGAAGAAGATGGTTTTACGCTGCTTGCCGTAAATGTAGATAATCAGAATAGTATGGCAAGAGTCCGTGCTTTTGTTAATGCGCAAAGCTATGATTTTCCAGTCTTAATGGATCCAAATGAGCAAATCTTCGAATTATTCAACGGCAGGTCACTTCCTTTTGCCGTATTAATGGACAAAACGGGGATAATTGAGACTCATGTTGGCTTTATACCCGGAGATGAGAAGAAATTAAGAGAAAAAGTAGAATACTTATTAGCCGCCGATTAATACGCTCTTAACAATACTCTAACCTTTATTTTATCATCCCTCTATACCGCTTCGTTTTTTGATGAATCAATTTGCCTGTAAATACACTATAGCTAAAGTTACTGCTACAATCTTCTTTTGTGTATTAGTCTTTTTCCATTCCGAGATTCAAGCACAAAACGTGTCTCTATCCGTAAATAATAGTACAAACTATGGAATTGGGAATGAATTCGGATTTTCCGGGAAGGAAGAGAAGGAATATTTCGAAAGTTTTACAGACTTGCGGCTTCGGAGCAGTAACATAACAGTAGGAGTGAGGATGGAACTCAGAAAACCTGCAGAATTCGGTCCTGATGAACAAGCGATTACAAGACGCTATGTGGAATATCGAAAAGAAGGTTTAAGACTGAGAGCTGGAGATTTATATACGCTTTTCAACCGTGGATTATCTCTTAACCTATTCGAAAACCGTATTATACGGTATGATACCCGCTTAGACGGCATGCTTGCTGAATTTGAAACCGGCATGTTTGGATTTTCTGTGGTTGGTGGCGAAATTGAATACATTGAACAGCTGACTTTCGACGAACCAAACATACATACTGAAAGGCATTCATTGCGCGCTGCAAAAATGTCGTTTAGTCCGAGCCGAAGTTTTAACATTACAGGTAGTTTTTTAAGAAGTGAATCTGCCGTACCCGAGTATCCGTTTACAATAGGTTTTAGTGATACCGTTTCAGTTAGAAATCATATCCCCGAAGCATCGGTAAACGTAAGGCTTCCTTTTGCAGATTTTCATGTCGGGTACTCTTATAAGTTTACTGAGTATGCAGATAGTCTTGAGTCACATGGCGGTGGATTTTATGCGTCGATTTCGCAAACAGGCAGGGGATATGGTGTAACGCTTGAATTTAAGGATTACAGATATAATATCTCAGATCCATTTCAAGAAGCGAATTTTTTAAGACCTGAAAGGATGCTTCCATTTCAAAATCCCCCAATAGCACACAGAGAGCATTCTTACACACTAATGAGCCGTGAACCACATTTGGTAAACTTTAACGATGAAACCGGCTTTTTTCTGGATGCCTTTTATTCTGTTTCTCCACGCTTATTAATGAACGCAAGTCTGGCTCTCGCAAGCCGTCATTATGCGTTTGAATTAGATAATGATACTTTCGAGTTTAACAGGGTTAATCGATCAAATTCATGGATGCCATCCCTCGACAGAGACAAAAATCCATTTTTTGAGGTTTACACAGAAGGTACGTATCTGTTGAGTGACTTCATATCGTATGTCAAGTTAGCTTATAATTACAGATACAGATACGAAAATGATCCCTATGCTCCTGAATTTTCAACAGACTTGAAAATACACAATATTCTTGCTGAAGTAAGTTATTCGCTTACTCCAATATGGAGTGTAAAGTTGTCTTCAGAGCATCAGTTTGTATACAATAGTATTTACGCTGCTAATCCCAATAAATACAATCAGCTCATTACATTGCAGGTTGCAAAATCTCCTACACTCTCTCTTTCGGGCAGATTTGAATTTACTGATACTGAAGACGAGTTAAGTGGCAGAACAAGTTGGTTTTTTGTTGAGGGTAGCTATCGAATTGGGCAATCACATACTATTGCTGCAGGATATGGTTCCGATCGCGGTGGAGTCGTTTGCACTAATGGGGTGTGCCGCGTAATTAATGCATTTGATGGATTTCGTTTTAGCCTTACAAGTACTTTCTAAACACTAATCATTACTACAACTACTATGAAAAAATTAACAATTCTTAGCCTGCTCGTTTTTCTGTTGCCATTGTCTTTAGATGCTCAGAGTATGAATGAAAGTAACACAGAGCGCTCAGTGTTAATTGAAGTCTTTACAAGCACTACATGCCCTCCTTGTTTTCCTGCAGCTAATGCACTGCAAAATTGGTTCAATAACTACTCCAATAACGATAGGGTAACCATTATAAAGTATCCTGTTTGGGGTCCTGGTTCCGGCTGTGTCTTTTATCACCAAAATCCACAACCTGTTCTGCAAAGAAATACGTTTTATGGCGGAATTGCCGGAGTACCTCAGGGATTTGTTGATGGAATTAATTCAGGACATGGTGCAAGCAGTTGGATAAACCGTGTGAATAACAGAATAAATGTCGCATCTCCTGTTAGAATAGATGTTTCTGCAAATATCTTTGAAGATGAAATCTTTATTGATGCTTATGTAGAAAATGTCAGCGGTGAGGATCTGCCGGATAATGTTTCTCTCAGAGTTGGTATAGTTGAAAAAAGCATCAATTATTCGGCTCCAAACGGATCTTCTGTTCAACGTTATGTACATCGTAATATGCCGGGTGGTGCAGCAGGTGTGCCGGTAGATATATTTGCAGATGAGTATTTACATGTAACATTTGTAGATGAAATTGATTCTAACTGGGATGCTGATAATCTTAAAGTTGTTGCATTTCTTCAATTAAACGAACTTAACCGCATCGTATATCAATCTGCTGATGCCGACATTTTAAGCTTTCCGGGCACGGCATCTCAAGTATTTCCTGAAAATGGTGCCACAAACATTCCACTGACTGCTGAATTAGAGTGGGCGTCTATGAGTGGTTC
>SLDG01000173.1 GCA_007125355.1 Balneolales bacterium
CAGAGAATTACTTGCTAATTAGTTGCGAATTCTAATGTATGGATACGCAAAATTCCTGCATTAGTCACTCAAAGGTCATATCGACATGTCAAGAATCAATTCTGAATTCTGAATTCTCAATTAATATCCCCTTAACTTCTGCGTTATACACCACCGGCGGGCATCCCATAGTACTGATTTGTGCTGATTTAGCGGGATAATGACGTTGAAAGCCGGCATAAATAACCGTAAATTGTCAGGTTAAATACGAAAACGAATTTTATAAGACTATTATGTTAGATACAATCCTGAATAAAATTACAAAAATATTCGGCGGCGGAAGCGAACGGGATGTTAAGAAACTGCTCCCTTTAGTGGAAGAGATTAAAAGTCATGAAGATGAACTGAAAGCAATCTCAGATGAGGAATTAAAAGGATATACCCAAAAATTTAAAGATCAGATTAAAGAAGCCACTGCCGAAATCGATGATGATATAAAGCGGGTTAAAGAAAGGCTCGATGGGAAAGATGAATCCATTTCAATTGAAGAGCATAAATCACTAACCGAAGAATTAGAAAAACTTGATCAGGAATGGCTGGATACAGTTGAGGATGTCCTCGACGAGATTATGCCGCTTGCTTATGCCGTACTTAAGGAAACATGCCGCCGCTTTGTTGGTCAAAAATGGACGGTTGCCGGTAGTGAAATTACCTGGCAGATGATTCCTTATGACGTACAGTTGATTGGGGGTATTACACTGCATCAGGGTAAAATCGCGGAAATGAAGACGGGTGAAGGTAAAACATTGGTGTCTATTTTCCCGACATACCTCAATGCCCTGCCCGGCCGCGGCGTACACGTGGTTACAGTAAATACCTATCTGGCTCAGCGTGATGCCGAGTGGAATGCGCCCATATTCGAATTCCATGGATTGAAGGTAGATTGTATTGACCGCTATCAGCCTAACACACCTGAGCGGCGTAATGCGTACGCCTGCGATGTGACCTACGGAACCAACAACGAATTCGGTTTCGATTATTTGCGGGATAATATGACGGTCGAGGCGGAAAATCTGGTGCAGCGCGGGCATCACTTTACCATTGTGGATGAGGTCGATTCCGTACTTATTGATGAAGCACGTACTCCGTTGATTATCTCCGGACCGGTTCCATCAGACAACCAAACTCAGAAATTTGTTGAATACAAGCCACGTATTCAGCAATTGGTGGATGCTCAGAAAAAGCTCATCTCCAAATTTGTGAGAGAAGGCGAGCAAGCCATGCAGGAAGGAAAAAACGATGAGGCCGGTTTGCATTTCTTCCGTGCTCAGAGGGGTTTCCCCAAAAACAATCGCTTCCAGAAATTAATGCAGGAGCCACAGGTTCAGCGATTGGTGCAGCAAACAGAATATTTGTATCTGCAAGAGCAGGGTAAGAACATGCCTTTTGTAGATGAAGCTATGTATTTCTCTGTGAATTACAAGCAGAATTCTATCGAAATGACGGACATGGGACGTGAGCTCATTACAAAATCCGGTGAAGATCCGGAATTCTTTGTAATCCCCGATCTTGGCACGGAAACCTCTAAAATGGAGGAAGAATTTGAGCAAAAATCGGCTGAGATCAATAAAAAATACAGAGAAGATACCTCGCTTGATCCCGAAAAGCGTGAGCGGTTAATAGCTAAAGAAATTGAGGATATACGCGCGGAGCAAGCAAAAGAAAAGCAGGAGATGTATAAAGTCTTCACAGAAAGAAGCGAGCGTATCCACACCGTAAATCAGCTTCTGAAAGCGTACACGTTGTTTGAGCGGGATGATGAATACATTGTTCAGGATGGTAAAGTGCAGATTGTGGATGAGCATACCGGCCGTGTTCTGCCCGGGCGCCGTTATTCTGACGGATTGCATCAGGCGATTGAGGCCAAAGAAAATGTAAAGGTCGAGGCCGCAACACAAACCTACGCTTCTATCACATTGCAGAATTATTTCAGGATGTACCATAAGCTTTCGGGGATGACGGGTACTGCTTCAACGGAAGATTCTGAATTTCATGAAATTTATAAGTTGGATGTTTTAGAAATCCCAACAAATAAACCCATTGTAAGAGATGACCGCGACGACCTTCTCTACTACACTAAGCGCGAGAAATACAACGCCATCATCGAACAGGTACGCGAAAACCACGAAAATGGCCAGCCAACGCTGGTTGGTACCACAAGTGTGGAAGTTTCGGAAACGCTAAGCCGTATGTTGCAGCGAGCCGGGTTGAAACACAATGTGTTGAACGCTAAACAGCATGCCAGTGAGAGCCAGATTGTTGCAGAGGCGGGTCAAAATGGTGCCATTACCATTGCTACCAACATGGCCGGCCGTGGTACTGATATCAAAATTTCGGATGAAATTAAACAACTTGGCGGACTCTACATCATCGGTTCGGAACGTCACGAATCACGCAGGATTGACCTTCAGCTTCGGGGTCGTGCAGGCCGACAGGGTGACCCCGGGGTTTCCCAGTTTTATGTTTCTTTGGAAGATGACCTGATGAGGCTTTTCGGTTCTGACCGGATTGTAAGTACGCTCGAAAAGTTTAAACACGAGGAAGGCGAAGTTATCCAGAATAAATTCCTCACAAAGCAGCTCGAACGTGCTCAGTCGAAAGTAGAGCAGAATAACTTTAGTGTTCGTAAAAGACAGCTTGAGTTTGATGATGTGCTGAATAATCAGCGTAAGGTGATTTACGGCAGAAGAAGAAACGCGCTGCTCGGCGACCGCCTGCGTTCTGATATAATGGATATGCTCGAAGATCATGTGTATAACATCGCTGAAGAGCATTACCCGAATGGAGAGTATGAGAATATTCAGGAGCGTATGATGCGTACCCTCGCCGTTGATGTACCCATAGATCGCGAAAAATGGGCTTCACTTGGAGTTGACGGAGTCTCAAATCTTCTTTTCGAAAAGGGAATTGAGCAACTGAGAACGAAAGAAAAAATGCTTTCTGAACCGTTTTACCGCTCACTTCAGCAATACTTTAACGATAAGTCAATTACCAACCGTCCGAGTATGGTGCAGTTCATCTTTACAGATGGTATTCGTCCGCTTCGGGTGGTTTTCAATGCTGAAAAAGCTCTTGAAAACGAAGGCCGTGAACTTATGCGCGGACTCGAGCGTTCAGCTGTACTTTCCATTATTGATGAAAAGTGGATGGAGCATTTGAGAGAACTCGATCAGATTAAAGAAGGTATTGGCTTGCGTTCTTTCGGGCAGAAAGATCCGGTAATTGAATTCAAGAAGGAAGCATTTGCCGTTTTTGGTCAGCTTCTTGAAGACCTCAACAAAGATATTCTCTCATTAATCTGGAAAGCTGTTCCGGCTGTTACAGACAGCAGGCAAAATATGCGTGCAGCAACACCGGTGAGAAGCCGCTATGACCGTTCGAGAATGCGCGAGCAAAAATCGGGTGTTGATGGGTACGGTGTTTCCGCCGCTGCAGGTGCTGCTTTGGCAACCAACCGAGGTGATGACGATGAGCCGCAAAAGCCGGTGGTGGTTGAGAAGAAAATGGGCAGAAACGACCCGTGCCCGATTGATCCGAAGAAAAAATTCAAGCATTGCTGTGGCGCCAAAGGCCTCAGAACATGCGAAAAAGTTGGTGAAGGCGTAGCCTGATTTTTCAAGCCGGAGGGGAATCCGAATTCATCATATAAGTATAAAAATTAAAGCATTAACCTTATAATAATGAGGATATATGCATATAGTGTATTCACTCAAATTTGGCTGAATGAAAGGTTGAAGCGCTCCGCTGTTGAAAGTTGAAGGTTGATTCGAAGTAACTTTCAACTTTTAACCTTCAACAAATAATGACTCTAAAAGTAGACAAGTTACACTAATTTGCTCTCTTCGCTTTGCTAACAAGCAGGCTTTGGTGAATTATCCGGATTATAATGATAGCCTTCGGCTGAAACCTTTCAGAAAATACCAGATTGTAAGAGCCGCAACTCGGGCAGTTTGGTTATCTCTGTCGAATTCGGGATTCATTTCCACCAAATCAAACGAACAGACGTTTCTGCACTTGCCGGCCTGATACGCCGCATACAACCATGTCTGCAACGACATTCCGTTAACCGCCGGTGCGCTTACTCCCGGTGCAATCGTTTGATCAAGCGCGTCAATATCCATTGTAACCATCACCGGACCGGTATATCGTTCATAAATGTGTTCAATCAACCGGTTGTTAAGTTCTCCTTTGAAATAATAGCGGTTTTTTTTCTTTTGCATCCACTGCAAATGTGCCGCGCTCAGGCTGTGCCGAAGCAAACCCGCAACGGTGTACGATGCACATAAATCTGAAGGATGCTCCAACGCCTGAAAAAAAGGCGAACCGGAATGAGCTTTACCATCATTAAGAGGCCGAACATCGGCATGGGCATCCCAATTCAGGATATGAACGGGTTTTTTAGCATGAACATATCCCAAAAAATGGCCGTAGGAAGTTTC
>SLDG01000109.1 GCA_007125355.1 Balneolales bacterium
GAAAAGAAGTTGGTGTCCCGACGTAATTTTATTAAAACGACGGGCATGGTTGCATTTACGGCACCATTTATAATTACAACTGGCCTTTCAGCTGCAACACACAAGAATTTCAGAATAACGCTGCAGACTCTGTATTATCCTAATTTACCATCGGGACTCGAAGGTCTCAGGATTGTGCATTTTAGTGATATCCATTCAGGCATGTATATGAATCAATCTCAGGTTCAGAATATTTTTGAAATTGTCAACTCCAGAAATCCTCATTTGGTAACCATTACGGGAGATTTTGTTGATTCTCACGTTGCGGAAATTCCGAATGTCAGCAATTCTGTGAATATGCTTAAAACAGAGTATGGTGTTTTCGGATGTCCGGGAAACCATGACCATTATGCCTCATTGAGAGCGCTCTCAGATGCTCTGAAAGGTACAAAGATGAATCTACTTGTTAATTCATCTGAAGTACTTACAGTAAATGGTGAGCCGGTGTCAATAATGGGCGTGGATGATGCCGGAATTGGTGCAAGAAATTTTGCAGATATCAACAGAGCGGTTGCCGGCGCTGAGAAAGATAGTTTTCGGATACTCTTGAGCCATCGACCGGATTTATTCGACGAGTCTGAGGTCCACAGAATAGATCTTACACTCGCCGGACACACACATGGTGGCCAAATCGCATTTAATGCAGGTCCGCTTGAGCTTTATCCCATAGATTTTTTCCAAAAATATTCGCGCGGACATTATTCAAAAGGAAACAGACAGCTCTACGTAAATGTGGGTGTCGGCCTTGTAGCTGCTCCAATCCGCTTAGTCCGCCCCGAGATTACAGAGCTGACTCTTACATCTGATCCCGGAAAAGCATAAAAACGTGTTTTAGATGTCTGATTCTCTTTGATTTATAGCCATCTAATTCCTATTATCCTGACTTCTTAATTCATCTATTATATTAAATTAATTAGTTTTTGTCACAATCACGTTCTGTATGGGTTGAAGCAGCCAGGCCCAAAACATTAGTGGCTGCATTAGTGCCGGTTTTGGTTGGTAGTAGCCTCGCATTTACCTATGGGAGTTTTTTGTGGCTACCTACTACAATTGCCCTTTTATGCGCGTTTCTGATACAAATTGGCACTAACTTCGCAAACGACTATTACGACTTTATTAAAGGTGCTGACAACGATGACCGAATCGGCTTTGTAAGAGCTACCGCAAAAGGTCTTGTAGAGCCCGAAAAGATGAAAAAAGCAGCCTTTACAACTATGATTCTTGCCTTTTTTTGTGGTTTGTATTTAGTGTGGCATGGCGGCTGGGTTATTTTGCTAATAGGAATTCTTTCTATAGCAATGGGCATTGCTTACACGGGTGGGCCTTTTCCTCTTGGATATAATGGTTTGGGTGATGTATTTGTTTTTATATTTTTTGGACTTATTGCAGTAATGGGCACGTTTTACATAAACACGTTAGAGTGGAGCTTACTTGCTTTTTGGGCATCTTTAGCGGTTGGAGCGCTCTGTGTGAATATCCTCGTAATTAACAATTTACGTGATATAGAAACCGACAAAAAAACCGGAAAGCGTACACTTGGAGTTCTTTTCGGTGAGAATGCCCTAAAAATGGAATACTTGTTTATGTTGCTAATTGCTTTTGCTATCCCCCCTCATTTTTTTGTGCGCGAAGGATACGGCTGGCAGATATTAATTCCTTTTTTAATGTTGCCTTTTGCAATAAAATTGGTTTTAATTGTGTTTAGGACAAGTAACAAAAGTGTATTAAATGATACACTTGTTCATACATCGGCTTTTATGCTAATTTTTGGTGTTTTATTTTCTGTGGGATTAATCTTGGGAAATGGACAGTAGGGGAAAGTACATTTAACATCTATGGGAAAGAGTCGATAAGCTTAAAAATTATATTACTTATGAAATTACGAATCTATTCATACAACATACCATTTAAAAAGCCATTTCGCGTTAGCGGCAACTCTGTAGAAAACCGTGCAGGTGTTATCTTTCAATTAGAAGATGAAGATATACTTCATTTTTCAGAAAGTGCGCCTTTACCCGGATTTTCTGAGGAAGGTCTTGAAGATGCCCGCTTTCATGCCATACAAATTGAAAAATGGCTTCCTGTTTTAAAAGAGGATGCACCCCCGCGATTTAGCGCAGAAATACCCGCTTCCGTAAAATTTGCAATATCTTCTTTATGGCACAAGAAAAAAGCTGCCAAAAATGGTAAACCATTATCCGACTATCTTAATCCGTCCTCACTTCAACAAGTACCGGTGAATGCGGCTATTGGATTAGGGGAGAAAAACCAGGTTTATGAATATGCAAAAATTGTAATTCAGGATGGCTATAAAACACTCAAAATTAAGGTAGGTGAAGATTTTGAACACGAGTTTGAAATACTGAAGTCATTGAGAGAATTTTACCCCGGTGTCGAAATTAGAATAGATGCTAACCAAAGCTGGGATGGCGATACCGCGCTAAAAAACCTGAGAAAACTTGAGCCGCTAAATATTCAGTACTGCGAACAACCCGTCGCAGCAGATGATATAAAAACAATGGCTTATTTGAAAGCTAACACCAAGCAGCTTATTGCCGCCGATGAATCTGTTCGAAATTTTGAGCAGGCTCAAAAAATTATTGACCACGATGCAGCAGACATACTGGTGCTAAAACCTACATTAATTGGCTCTATAGAAGATTATCAGGAAATTATTTTAAAAGCACAGAATGCCGGTCTCGATGTGGTTACAACTACTACACTCGAATCTGGCATAGGGCGACGCATAGTCGCTGAGTTGTCTGCAACGGTAAATACAAGCCGCTATGCAAATGGATTAGCCACAGGATATATGTTCGAGAAAGACCCTGCTCCGGATGAACACCTGATTGTGAATGGCGCATATCAGGTTTACAGAATAAAATCGAGTCCGGATTTTAATATGGATGATTTACTTTTGATTGCCGAAAGCTAAATATGCCGCAAACTTCCCCCGCTAAGTCATATTTTTGTGTTAACCATAAGGGGGATGCGTACTCTCTTGACTTTGTCGAAGAATGCGCTCAAAGAATTAAAATGTGGCATTTTAATTATAATCCAGAGCCGACTAAGCCCATATCTATTAGCACTGATGATGCGTTGGCATCGATATTAATTGCGGCCTTTTGGATGGCGGGAGTTCCTTTTTATACCTGGCCTTCCGATGTAAAAGATGATATCCTGAATACAGTCTCAAAAGGAATAAAACCACGTTTTTTTCTTAGCACCGGCAAAACTCAAGTCCCGGATTCAAATTTGGAACACGTTCTGATTGATGAACTCCCATTAGCTGATGGAAAAGTACTTGAACCCGTTAATAAAGATAAAGTATTCGGTTTTTTCCTAACATCCGGCACTACGAGTGCTCCCAAAGTAGTCGCCCTTAAACGTTCTCAGGTCATTCAAGCCACAAAATCTGCATCAGCAAATAAAATGCCATGTAGTGATGAACGCTGGCTGTTGTCTCTCCCGCTTAATCATGTTGGTGGTACGGCGTTAATCCTCAGAAGCCTGATTAACGGAAACGGCATTGCCGACTATCGTAAAGCAGGTATAGAAGACATAGGAAATGCTTTAGCTGAAAAAGAGGACATCACCATGATATCTATGGTTCCTACCCAACTGGCAAAACTGTACAATGAAATGCCAGATTTTAAGCCACATAAAAAATTTAAAGCTGTGCTTTTGGGAGGCGGCCCTTCCGGTGATGAACTGCTAAAAAAAGCACGGGATACAGGACTAAAAATTGTTAAAAGTTATGGGATGACTGAGACCTGTGCTCAAATTACGGCTGTGCCTTATGAAAAAATAAACGAAACCGCCCCTGACTCAAGCGGTATGATAATGCCCGGAAATGAAATTGAGATTCGGGATGAAAATGATACTGTTTTACCGGCCGAAACAGAGGGCTTGATTTGGTTACGGGGCGCGCAAGTTATTAACGAGTATGTATATCCCCCTGAAGCCAACCAAGCGTTTGATAATAACGGATGGTTTAATACCGGAGATTATGGATTGTTAGATGAAAAAGGCCATTTGTTCGTAAAAATGCGGCGACAGGATTTAATCATCTCAGGCGGCGAAAATGTAAACCCTGTTACGGTTGAATCAGAGCTGAAAAAACTTGATGGCGTAGAAGATGCCTGTGTGATTGGCGTGAAAGATGACTATTGGGGGCAGGTTGTAACTGCATTTGTGGTTTGCGAGCCTGACAGTTACAAGCCAGATGAATGGAAAAAAACGTTGAACTCCCGAATCAGAAAGTTTGAAATTCCACAGGCTTTTCATCTGATTGACGAAATTCCACGCAATGAAACGGGTAAAATTCAGAGGAATAAGCTTAAAATCTGAATTCGATTAAGAAATCAGGTAATTAGCACCTCCGCCTTTTCTAAAACCACAGAGTTTGACTTATTTCATCAGATTTCAATAA
>SLDG01000009.1 GCA_007125355.1 Balneolales bacterium
TCTGACTTGTTCTGGCGACTCTATGTTTCTAACGGGTTCTCTGTTTGGCACGTCATAGTCAAATAAAATAACACCACCTATGTTATAGTCCTTAATGTCGCGAACGATCCAATGCTTGTCATCTATAGACATTCCCCTGAATCCAACCATTATCATTTGTCCAATCTTCTGTTCAATTGATATTTGGGGTTCGTCAACGTTTTGATTACACGAATTAAGAGAAATCAGCGCAAAAAAGGCCAAAAATAGATTCATAACAATTGGGAAAAGTGGACTTTTGGATGTAGTTTGAAGTAGCATAATGTATGAATAAATCATTTAATGATTCGATCTGTAATAGAGTATGTAAAGGTACTGCATTTTAGCACTCAAAATGAATCTTAATTTCTATCTATTACTGTAACTGAGAAGATTTTAGCATAATAAAGACTGGTACTATTTGAACAATTGGTACAATATCAACATGAGAACCACCGGTATTTACATCCATATCCCATTCTGCAAGCAAGCATGTAGTTACTGTGATTTCTATTTTGAAACTTCGCTTAAACATAGAGACGGATTTACAGAAAAGCTGATCGAGGAAATATACCATTATGGGCAGAGTGCATTCGCTGAAATGCAAGTTAGTACAATATATTTTGGAGGTGGAACGCCATCAAGGTTGCATTCCGAAGAATGGACAAAAATTATGTCGGCGCTACATAAAAACTTTACAATTTCACCTAATGCAGAATGCACGGCTGAGGTAAATCCTGAAGATATAACATCAAAATATCTTTCAGGTTTGTATGATTCCGGTATAAACAGATTAAGTATTGGTATACAATCATTTATGCCTTCCATCTTAGAATTTATGAACAGGGCACATGGCTCAGAGGCGGCAGAAAGGGCACTTTTGCACATCTCGAATTCAAAATTTGATAATTGGACGGCAGATTTGATCTATGGTAATCCAAATCAATCATTAGAAGAGTTCAAGGCAGATGTATATAAACTATTGGAGTTCAAACCAAAACATATATCAGCATATAGCTTAACAGTTGAACCAAACACGCGTCTTGGAAGTTGGGTACGTAAGAAAAAGGTTGTACCTCAGGATGATGAAAATGTAGCGAATCAACAACAGTGGCTTTCGGATTATCTGGAATCGCAGGGTTTCAGTCATTATGAAGTTTCGAATTTTGCTAAACCCGGTTTTGAATCCGTGCATAACAGTTCATATTGGAATCATGTGAACTACCTTGGACTTGGGCCTTCCGCGCATTCTTTTATGTGGGAGGAAAATAGTACCAGCGCAAAGCGTTGGAAAAACGTTTCGTTATTAAGAGATTACATGGAATTAAATCCCACAAAAATAATTCAGTATGAAGAGCATTTATCTCTAAAAACATTAGCGGAAGAACGAATAATGACAGGCCTAAGGACGAAGAAGGGCCTTACTATTGGCGAACTTTCGGACAGGTACAATTATAACATTGGGGAAAAACAGCATGCTTATGTCAAGCTACTCATACAAAACGGTTATATTTCAGGTGAAGATGGAGGTATAGCACTCACAAAAAAAGGCCTGCTTATTGCAGACACCATAATTTTAGAACTTATAAGCCGGCAAGAGGATGTGCCGGTACTGAATAAACAGCATTGATAAGAAATTGATCACTTTATAAATTATTTGACCATGAAAAAGACACTAAAAGCATTTACATCGGGTTTAATTGATTATGCCGGACTGTTTCCGCCATCAGAACTTGATATGGATACAGCCATCCATAATTTTGCGAAATACAGAGAGGATGATCTGTCATTCATGCTTTCAAACTTTATTTGTCCGGCCGACAGGTTGCACGAACTCAATACATATAAAGACGAATTATTTTCCAAAAATCCTCCTTTCAGATTTTCTGTGATTTGTAACTGCCGGTGCGAGTTGCCTGAATTCACCAAAACATTAGGCGGTCACCTTGAGAATATTGAAAAATTTTATGAACATGAAGGAAGCCGGATTAAAGTAACCACACTCGAAATAAGGTTACCTGAATTTAATGGTGATAAGCAGGAAGTCCATCGTTTACTGAACCAAACCGTGAGGCGTGTAAACAACTTTCTGCCTAATGATGTACACGTATTTTTCGAAACGACTATGGATAGCAAATGGAAGGAAAATGCTACAGCACTGATTGAGGCAATTTCGGAGCATAACAGCCAAATGACCAACAATTTCAGATATCTGAGGGGAGGATTCAAACTGCGCTGCGGTGGTGTAACACCGGAATTAGTACCCGAAAGGCAAAAAGTGGCTACTATAATTGATTTATGTAACAGCCACGAAGTCCCTATGAAATTCACGGCAGGATTACATCATCCATTAAGACATCATAGCAAGGAGTTGAACACAGAAATGCACGGATTCCTTAATATATTCACTGCTGCAATTCTTGCTCATGTGTATAAATCATCAGAAAAAACAATTTTAGAAGTTCTTGAAGATGAAAACATGGAACACTTCAAATTTGGTGATACATTTTTTGCCTGGAAGAAATTCAAGGTCACAGCAGAAGGCATCAGCGAGGCAAGAACTGCTCTCGCTTCTTCATTTGGAAGTTGTAGTTTTGACGAGCCTGTTGAAGACCTCAAAAACGCCGGCCTGATGTAAAGATGCTGGAAGTATAACTGTTAATCGATAATCAAATAAATATTTAACTGACATGGACAAGACGACTGATCCCAAATTAAAATCTTTTATCGACGTACATCCCGAATCAGATTTTCCTATTCAGAATATTCCGTTTGGCGTATTTCGTCCCTCGAAAAAAGACGCACCAAGAGTGTGTACCGCCATTGGCGATTATGTTTTGGATTTGAGTGTGCTGCAAAAGGAGGGATTTTTTAATCAGGAAGTTTTTAAGGATAAGCCGGTTTTCAACTCTGCCAGCCTGAATGCGTTTATGGCGTTGGGTAAAGAAGCGCGGGTCACGGCAAGACAGGTCATTAGCCGCTTGCTTTCTGCGGATGTGTCTGATTTAAGAGATAATTCGGCGTTGAGAAAGGCATGTTTGTATACCATGAATGAAGTAATTCTGGATTTGCCGGTAGAAATTGGGGATTACACCGACTTTTATTCATCACGTGAACATGCAACAAACGTAGGTACTATGTTCAGGGGGAAAGACAACGCGCTTCAACCGAATTGGTTGCATCTGCCGGTTGGCTATCATGGCAGAAGCAGTTCGGTGGTGGTTAGTGGCACAGATCTTCATCGTCCGAAGGGGCAAACGAAAGCCGATGATGCCGATGCGCCTTCGTTTACGCCCTGCCGTTTAATGGATTTCGAACTTGAAATGGGATTTTTTCTCGGAACAGGAAATCCACTTGGGAAACGCATCACTATGCAGGGGGCCGATGAACATATTTGGGGACTTGCACTGGTAAATGACTGGAGTGCGCGTGATATTCAAAAATGGGAATATGTACCACTCGGCCCGTTTGGAGCTAAAAATTTCGGAACGTCTATTTCGCCATGGATTATTACGCCCGAAGCGCTTGAGCCATTCCGAACCAAAGGCCCCGAACAGAAAGATCCGGCTCCGCTCCCGTATTTGCAATCAAAGGAAAACAGAGATACGTATGATATAGAGCTGGAGGTTGCCATTAAGGGTGAAAACATGGATGAACCATTTACTGTTTGTCGCTCTAATTTCAAATATTTGTATTGGAGCATGAAGCAGCAGTTGGTTCATCATTCCGTGACGGGATGCAACATGCGAACCGGCGATTTATTGGCATCCGGCACCATCAGCGGCCCGACTCCTGACAGTTATGGATCGATGTTAGAGCTTTCTTGGCGAGGCAGTAATCCCATAAAATTTACTAACGGAGAAGAGCGCAAATTCCTCAAAGATGGCGATGAAGTAATCATGAGAGGATGGAGTCAGGGTGATGGGTATCGAATTGGATTTGGCGAGTGCACCGGAAAGGTTCTGCCGGCATTAGATTAATTGGAGATATAGTTTTAGTCCTAAATAAACGGTATCTTTGGTTTCTTGATTATTTTCAGCGCACGTAGCTCAGTTGGATAGAGCGTTGGATTCCGGTTCCAAAGGCCGGGGGTTCGAATCCTCCCGTGCGCACCATTTCATTTGACAAAAAATTTGTCATCCGCCCATTTTACGGGATTATTTTTGATGTATTCCGTAATGTTATGATATGATTGTTCATTTCGAATAATGTGATCATAATAATTGCGTTGCCAGACATCATGCACGTCGGTGTTATTCCGCATCCATTTTGTAACGCCAATTTTAAATCCCCGAACAATTGACCCAATCGTTTTCGATGGCGACCGCGGGGGTTGTAGGGGCGAATCAATATTCGCCCTGTTGAAAATACCGTGTTGTTCATTTTTGTTCGAATCAATATTCGCCCTGTTGAAAATACCGTGTTGTTCATTTTTGTTCGAATCAA
>SLDG01000341.1 GCA_007125355.1 Balneolales bacterium
CCTGATCGTATACCTAATTGATCACTTGGCCCGCCTGAAATTGCAGAAACCACAGTAATGGAATCATTTATAATTTCAAATTGTACACCAATCCCCTGAAAACTACCAGCAAAACTCTCTCGAACACGATCACTTTGCCGTGGATCGATATAGTCTGTGTAAGGATCAAGGCTTCTGAACATTCCGCGTAATGCACCTTCAAATAGATCATCCTTATCGAAATCCGGTAGAGCACTTATTAGATGTGAGTAAGCGCGCTCGAATCGTACAGCTGCTTCCCTCAATTCAGTGACATTAACTCCTGTGAAAACCGTATCGACCGGTGTTCCCTCTATAACCAGTGTAGAATCATTAACCACATCAACCATACCTCTAATACTGTCTTTAAACAGAGCATTAAGATCTACTTCATCCACATAATTTGTGAGGATTCTTTGTTGCGTTTGAACGTATTTTTGAATGTTAACTTGTTGGCTATCTGTGGGTTCAAATATCTTATCTACACCTGTAAACCAAAGTGCAGTAAACAGGATTAATGTAGTGATTCCGGATGCGAAAAAACGTTTCATCATGAAGTAGGGTGTATTGAGAGTAATTCTTAACATTGCAAAATAGTAAAATCAGCCTAAAATTGCTCATTTGGGAGCGTTTATTCATGCTGATTTTAACAGCGCATTTAAATTGAACGTTTCACACACAAGTATGTTATGCCCAAAAGTCCGCTAAGTGGCTTTCGATTGTTCTTTTAAGTATCCTAAAGGATATACTGACTTAAATCTTTGTTTTTGATAATACTTTCAAGCTGCTTGTTTACGTAATTCTTATCAATTTCTATTTTGCCCGTGTGGATATCATCGGGAACTGAATAAAGCAATTCTTCAAGAACCGTAGATAAGATGGTGTGTAATCGGCGGGCACCAATATTCTCAACCTCGCGATTTACCTCAGCTGCAATTTTTGCGATTTCTCTCAAAGCATCATCACTGAAATTGAGTGTAATACCTTCAGATGCAAGCATTGCTATGTACTGTTTTGTTAGTGCATTTCTTGTGGCAGTCAAAATTTGGTAAAAGTCCTCTTCTGTAAGGGATTGCATTTCAACTCTGATTGGGAATCTCCCTTGCAGTTCAGGTATCAAGTCACTTGGTTTGTTTACGTGAAATGCCCCTGAAGCAATAAACAGAATGTGGTCGGTCTTAATCATACCATATTTTGTAGAAACGGTACTACCTTCAACAATGGGTAAAAGGTCACGTTGAACACCTTGCCTTGAAACGTCAGGCCCGCCTCTGTCACCACCTTTAGTGCCACCGGCAATTTTGTCAATTTCATCAAGAAATACGATTCCGGATGTTTGGACACGTTGCAAAGCCTGAGAAACGGCCGACTCCTGATCAATAAGTTTTTCTGCTTCTTCTGCCAGGAAGTACTTTCTGGCATCTTTAATTTTCATTTGCCGTTTTTTGGATTTCTTTGGCATAATGTTACCAAGCATATCCTGCAGGTTCATCCCCATTTCTTCCATGCCCTGTGGGCCAAATATCTGCATTGAGGCTCCGGCATTGCTCTTAACATCAACTTCGATCTTTCGGTCTTCTAAATCGCCTTTACGGAGTTTCTCTCTGAATTTTTCACGGGTTTTCTCGTTCAACTCAACATCTGAGGCCTGATCAGGGTTAAAACCGGAATCTGAAATTTGAGCCGGATTTCTGAAACCAGTGCCTGTGGTTTTCTTTCTTACAGGTGGAATTAAAATATCGAGGATGCGTTCTTCTGTCATTTCTTCGGCTCTTGGTTTTACGCTTTCCTGCATTTCAGATTTAACCATGTTTACTGCCAGGTCGGCAAGGTCACGAATCATAGATTCCACATCGCGACCGACGTACCCTACTTCAGTAAACTTTGTGGCCTCAACTTTTATAAATGGTGCTTTAGCAAGTTTTGCCAGCCTGCGGGCAATTTCTGTTTTACCTACACCAGTAGGGCCAATCAGAATAATATTATTCGGCATGATTTCATCTCTGATGGCTTCATCGGCATTAAGCCTTCTCCAGCGGTTTCTGAGAGCGATCGATACACTCTTTTTAGCTGCATTCTGTCCAATTATAAAACTGTCGAGTTCACTTACAATTTGTCGTGGAGTAAGATTTTCGAGGTGCGTTTGTTTATTCAATTTCAAGAGTAGTTAAATTATGATTAGTGTATATACAAATATCTGCGGCAGCATTTAGTGCTTCGGTTGCAATTTCTTTAGCTGTCATATGGGGAGCGTGTTTTTTTAATACCCTCGCAGCGCTTAAGGCATACGAGCCACCGCTTCCAATGGCAAGAATTTGATCGTCAGGTTCAATAACATCGCCCACCCCGGAAATCAGCAATCCTTTTTCCTTATTCAAAACGATTAAAAGCGCCTCAAGTTTCCTTAAATATCTGTCTGTACGCCATTCTTTGGCTAGCTCAATAGCGGCTCTTTGCAAGTTTCCGTTGTACTCACCAAGTTTTTCCTCGAACTTTTCAAACAAAGTAAAAGCATCTGCCGTGGAACCGGCAAAACCTGCAAGTATGCTGCCATTTTGTAAACTTCTAACTTTTTGTACGGTAGATTTTAGTACGGTTTTATCAAGTGTGGCCTGTCCGTCTCCAACAATTGCGGCCTGGCCGTTGTGCAATATTCCCACTACTGTGGTTGCATGTATTTTCATAATTGAATATTAATTTTTTTAATCTCTGAGTTCAGTTTTTTATTCTGCAGAATCTTTATTTCCTGCAGATTCCTCTGACACGTTAACTTTTTTTGCAACAGCACGTTTTTTAACGGTAGTTTTCTTTAGTGTATTTTCTGTTCCGTCAGTAACAGGTGAATGAGCAGGTTTTCTAAATTGCTCTTCAGACAACGAAGCCATAACCATATCTGCTTTCTCGCGGTTGTTATTGGCTTGTGTCGATTTTTTTTCTTCAGTAATTACCTTTTGTTTTTCCTGTTTTGGTTCAGTGGTAACCGTTTTAGCCATCGCTGCCTTTTTATCATCCTTCTTTTTGGGTGATTTCTTTACTTTAATTGGTGCCTTAACTGCTTTGCGAGGCTTAGTTTGTTCAGTGCTTTCCTGCTGATTTTGATTCTGTCCTTTAGTTGTAGATACTGTCTTTTCATCTGAATCTTCTGTTATATTCTCTTTGTTGACCTTTTTGCTTTGCTTTTTTGAAACAGATTCAGCAACAGCTTTCTCTTTCTTTTGCTCTATTTTTTTTGCATAAGCTTTAGCCACTTCAAGCGCATCTGGTTTCCCTTTAGTGTCATCATCTTGCTTGCCGGAAGAGTCTGCCTTGTTATTTGCAGAGGTATCAGATTTATAATATTTAGATTTTGCCTTATCACGGTTTCTTGGAGGCGCGGTTATACGGACATTAGGTTTCTTGCCTTGATTGCCTTGATCCTCGTCATCAGACTGTCCGCGCTTGCCTCTGTTACTTTGCTCATTCCCTTTATTTTTCCCGTTTTTCTTATAAATATCGAGGTTGGTTTTGTCTTTCTTGCCTTCACTTTCCATCTCGGCAATCATTCTCTCTGTCTCTGCAATGGTTTCAGATATAGATTTGCCCTCAAGAACTGCTGTTGAAATATCAATTTCAGAGTTCCTTAATGTTGCTTTGAAATCATTTAGTGAAACTGTTTCATCGGGGATAATATTGATGAACATTTTGAATTTTAGAATCCACTTTATGCGCTGACTAAATAAGCCTTGGCATAGAACAGAGTGAAAATGTGGGTTAACATAAACATCAACTGAACGATATTTGTACTCATAGCGGAATTTATGCAACCAAGAGAATATATCTGAATGCAGCGTGTTTTCTGATACAATACTTCCCGAGCCGCCACACATCGGACACACCTTAGAAACTGATTTCACTACACTCGGGCGAATTCTTTGACGCGTAATTTGCATCAAGCCAAAATCTGACATTGGCAGGATATTCGTTTTCGCCCTGTCTTTTTTGAACTCCTTTTTAAGCTCATCATAGATTTTTTTCCGGTTGCTATCATCCTGTAAATCAATAAAATCTACAACAATGATTCCACCGATATCACGGAGTCTCAATTGTTTTGCAATTTCGCGTGCGGCCTCAAGATTAGTACGAAGTGAGTTGTCTTCCTGCTCTTTTTTTGCGGCGTAACGTCCTGAGTTTACATCAACCACGTACATGGCTTCAGTCTGCTCAAAAATCAGATAGCCCCCACTCGGCATCTTTACCCTTGGACTAAAAATAGATTCGATGTCGCGGGAAATTCTGACATGATCGAAAATGTGATCTTTACCTCTGTGTTGAACCACATTGTTTACCATTGAAGGTGCAATTCTGCCAATATAGTTCTTGATCACTTTGAAGCTCTCGGGATTATCTACCAGAATTCTGTTGTAGTTCTTCGAAAACAGATCACGAACAAGGCTCTCAGTCATGTCGAGGTCGCGATGCAAAAGGGCAGTGGGTTTGCTTGACTGCAGCTTTTCTGAGATATTAATCCACTTATCATGTAAATCCTTAAGGTCTTCGAGAAGGGCCTCGTCTTTCTGTCCTTCAGCAACCGTTCTTACTATAACCCCAAAACCATTTGGCAGCATTGAGTTAATTACACCTCTTAAGCGCCTTCTTTCTTTGTAGCTTCTGATTCGCTTCGATACAGCAACGTAATCTCCAAAGGGGATAAGTACAAGAAAGCGGCCCGCCAGTGTGATATCAGTCGAAACACGTGGCCCTTTAGAACCAATAGGTTCTTTTACTATCTGAACCATGATTTTTTGTCCCGGCTTAAGCAAACAGCCAAGCAGATTTTGCTCCTGGATGCTCTGTTCTTTATTGGACATATTTCCGGTATCATTATCAGATATTTTTTTCCGGAATTCGTGCAGGTCGGAGGTTGCTTTTTTGGGTACTTCATCTCTGCCATTAAGCATAATCAGATATTCTTCGAGGTGTTCCCCCAGATCTGAGTAATGCAAAAAAGCATCTTTTGGTGTGCTTAAATCAATAAAAGCTGCCCTGATACCACCCATAACTTTATGAACCTGAGCCAGATAAATATCACCAACTGAGCGTCGGTTTTCGGGTGATTCAATAAAAAACTGGGCTAATTCGCCATTTTCAATTAACGCAATACGCTTTTGTTTATCCGTAGCGTGGATTACTATTTGATTGTCCATTAATTTCCGCATAGTTCAAGCGGAGCCGGGCTTCGACTTTAGAACAATTTTTCGCAAGTTTAAAAGATCGTGAATTAAACATTAGAAAAAAGGAATAAACACTCCTTAGAACCCGATTCATTAGATATCCATCGATTGATAATATGTTCAGTTCTTATATCCAAAGATAAATCTGCATCATATGAATATGCATCGAATAAGGTTTTTAAAGATTATGTTGACCTCTGTATTCGGGTCAAAAAAAGCCGGACTTCCGCTTTGTAAAAATTTCAGTTATTCGCTTAATCAGCCATAATTCCCGATGCCGTGTTCTCAGTTACATAGAGACCGGCCGGTAAATCAGGCGAATTTACATGAGTTGATGCCAGTGAATTCCGATATAATTAACTCTTCTCGGTTTGTAAAATCGCAGCAAAAACTCTTTCTTATAAAAATAAAACAAGTAGTATAATATACTGCTATTCTGTTTCTAATTAAAGTACCTTTTTAGTCAGAGTTATTTGCGATTAAATAATTCTTATCGCTTATTCATTTTATTGCTAATGCTTTTCACTTTACGTCTTGCTAACAAGAAAATTTCCCCGAATTAGTCGGGGCAGGCTTTGGTGAATAATCCGGGTTAGTTAACTACAGAGAAAAATGCAGAATTTAACTTAAGCCAGTAAGATGTATCATTCCACAACTCTCAGAATATTCGCTCCTGCAGCGTTTAGTTTATCTTCCAGTGTTTCGTAGCCTCTGTCGAGATGATAAACTCTCAAGACTTCAGATTCCCCGCCGGAAATCATAGCGGCCATTACAAGGCTGACACTTGCACGGAGGTCGGTACTCATTATACTTGCTCCTGTTAATGGCGTTTTGCCTTTAATTACAGCTGAATTATTTCTGATTCTAATATCAGCACCAAGCCTGCGTAACTCTGGCACATAACTGAATCGGTCGGTGTAAATAGTGTCTGTTACCACAGTTTCTCCATGAGCTTGTGTCATCATAGTAGCCCATTGCGCCTGCAGGTCGGTAGGGAAGCCCGGATAAATTTCCGTAATTATAGATATCGGCTTAATTACATCAGGAGCTTTCACGTTTATCTCAGTATCGTTGAATTCAACCTCAGTGCCCGTCTTTTTAAACCAATCTGTAAATAATCCTAAATCATTAGAATTACAGTTAGTTAGTGTAAGGTCAGATTCAGGATGCATGGCAGCGGCAATCATAAATGTTCCGGTTTCTATTCTGTCTGAGGCATTGGCAAAAGTTACCGGCTGTAATTTTTCTACTCCTGTGATGCGCAATTCTGAAGTGCCAGCTCCTTCAATCTGCGCACCCATTTGAGTAAGCATGTTACATAGCTGAACTACATCAGGTTCCTTTGCTGCTCCGGAAATGATACATGTCCCGCTGCTTTTTACTGCCGCTAAAAGCAGGTTTACTGTCGCGCCAACACTACTGGGGTTTAGAGTGAATTTCCCTCCCTCAAGCCTGCCGTTTGGAGCAACAGCATGCACATATCCTTTTTCAAGTGTGATATTTGCTCCGAACGCTTTTAATCCTTCTATATGTAAATCAACAGGACGCGGCCCCCAGGCACAGCCACCGGGCAGAGATACTGTAGCTTCGCCGGTTTTCCCTAAAAGTGCACCCAGCATATAAAATGAAGCCCGCATTTTTCTTACGAGTTCATACGGCGACTTGGCATAATACAAATTAGATGGATCAATGCGCAGGCTGTGTGTTTCCTTTTCGTATAGTACTTTTGTTCCGGTTACGCGAATAACATTGTTAAATGTAGATATATCGTGTAATACAGGGATGTTATCAAGCTTAGTTTCACCATCTGCCAAAAGCGCTGCTGCCATCAATGGAAGAGCTGCATTTTTAGATCCGCTGATTCTAATGGTGCCGTTCAGAGGGGTTGGCCCGTTAATTACAAATTTATCCAATGGGTTCTATCTCCAGAATTACGTGGTTTTTCTCAACTGATTGTCCAACTTCGGCATTTATATTCTTTACAGTGCCGGTAACAGGGGCTTTTAGCTCATTTTCCATTTTCATTGCCTCTAAAACTACTACCGGACTTCCAGCTTGAATTTCCTCTCCGGTTTTTGTCATTATATTCAAAATTTTACCGGGCATGGGAGCTTTAAGGTTCCCTTGTGTATTACCTGAGCCTACTTTAAAACCAAGGCTTGATAATAATAAAGCTTGTTCATCTTTAATCTCAGATTTAACCCATTTCCCGTTCAGCGTAAATTCAACCTCAGTTCCATTAATAGAAACATTATCAAGAATATAGGTTTTGAATCCGGTTCGCAGCAGAAAGCGGCCATCACCAATTTCCTCAAAATCATAGTTGTAATTTCGATCGTTTACAAAAATAGCACCGTTTTCTTTGTCAAGACTCAATGAAGTGCTGACTTCATTAATAGTTGTTTCGAATTTCATAGTTCTCAAAATTTATTGTATTGATTTAAGTCCCAAATTTGTAGCTCTGAAACTGAATAATTGCAAATTGTCTGAATCATATCCATTAAGCCGTTGTTTTTGGTTTTGGTCAAATACCTCAATAAAACCGGCGTTAATTAACTGTATTAAGTCATCTCTTAAAGCTCCTTGATGCGCGCCTGTTTCAGAGGCAAGCATATCAAAAGACTCCACAAAAATGAGTTGTGAGAGAACTTGTTTTTGGCTTTCTGTAATTTTTTTCAAGTTTGTGCTTATGTTAATCTTTTTAGGATAGTGGTGTAATCGATTAGAGCCTTAACTACGAAATATCGCATTATTCAACTTTAATATCACCATATGTTATAATATTTCCACGACGGTCATATATTAGAATACGGTGGAGCCCAAGTGCGCCCGCTATTGTGCCGGATTCGCTAAATTCTATTGGGTTGATTGATAAAGATGTAAAGCCAGTTGGCAAAGGAATTCGCTCATCAAAATAAAGAAGCCTTAAGTTGTCTCTGTCATCGAAAAAATAAATCTCAAGTCCATTTACAGCACCCAAGCCTGTAATTAGAAGCTCAATATTGACATTTTGGCCGGTTGTTGGGTTTGGATACGCCGGTGTTACTTCTACAAAGGCTTCGTAAAGCGGACTCACGCGCCAGTCATCAGGGTCAATCTCAATGATATCACCACTTTCACTGGTTCGCGTAAAGCCGGATGGAAACCTGAATGCTTCTTGTTCGAACTTGCGTTGGGCTTCATCTGATGTACCACATTGTGTTAGCATTAACATCGAAACAGCTCCAAACATTATCAAGCTGATGACTGGATATCTATTAAATAATTTCATGGAAATAGTCTAAACCTGTACTGAATTGTCAGTTACTTAAATTATCAACAGGAGGTTGAAAGATTTGTCTGACGGGAATTCATTTTCTTAAATATACTGATTAAATTGCATGGATGTCAGAACCGCAGCTTATGAAATTCAACTATGATTAATTTCTAAGCGGTTCAATAAAGAAGCAGCATTTATCAGTAAAACAATTTTATAACGGAAAACTATGATTCAGATTTTAGGAATAAAAAACTGCAACACGATGAAGAAAACGTTCACCTGGCTCGAAGAGAACAAGTTTGAATATGATTTCAGAGATGTAAAAAAAGACCCTTTATCGAAAGAGGAACTCGATTCTTTAAGCACAAGAGTTGGTTTAGATGTTTTGATAAATAAAAAAGGGATGAAGTGGAGAACCCTTGGCTTATCAAAAATGAACCTAAGAGACGACCAACTTTTTGAAAAACTTTTGGAACATCAGACTATGATCAAGAGGCCGGTCGTTATAGCCGGAGATGCCGTAATGGTAGGTTTCGATGAAACCGCCTTAAATGATTTCCTAAAAGAGAATGAACCATGAAACTATACTCAGCTGTAAAACCAATCCTCAGAATAATCTTTTCCATATTAATTTTTGCAGTATTGAGTGCAGTAACGGCTATTTCTCTCATGAAATCATCTACGCATTCCCCTCCGGTTATGAGTGAGATTTTGATGAAGGGAGAACGCTATGAATACCAAGTCAGGTATGGATTTTTGAGGCTTGGAAATGTTTATGTATCTGTTAGAGATACACTTATTGAAGATCAGCAGAGTCATGTAATTTCAGCAGTTATGATTTCTAACAGCTCCCTTCCTTTTGTAGGATACCGAGAGTATCACTTTAATTCTATTGTTACAGATAATGACGGCAACTTAATCACATCTTACTTTTGGGTAGATAATATCCACAGAGAAAGATTCCCGCTTAATTCTTACACTTTTGATTACAATAACGGCCTTATTTACAGTTTTGAGCACCCCAGAAGCAGAGATACACTCGCTCTTCAAAACGTGACTTTTGGTGGGCCTGAGCTGGTTTTGTTTGCTCGTACACATTCCGATACGGGAGAAACTCATATATATCCTATCGCCATTGATAATGAAATCAGAGAAGTAACAACTCATTATACCAGCGAACGTGAAACTATCAGGTCGGGTTTAACAGGTAACAGGCAACGTGTGATTAGAACTGATGGTTTTGCCGATTTAGACGGCCCGTTTGGTTTTTCAGGCAGATTTGTGGGATATGTAACAGACGATGAATTAAGGCTGCCCATAGAAACACGTCTTAGCGTTTGGATTGGAAATGCTACCATAAGACTGGTTAATTACGAAGAGGGATAAAAATTAGATGAACACCAGCTCAATTGTTGTAAAAATTAAGACACTGCCGCATTTTCAGGGGTTAAAACTACCGGAATATGAAACAAAGCAGTCTGCCGGTATGGATGTTAGGGCTGCCCTATTAAATGAAGGGTTAACTATTAAACCAGGTGAACGCTCATTAGTGCCTACCGGTTTCTGTATTGCTCTGCCTGCCGGATTTGAAGCCCAAATGCGACCAAGAAGTGGTTTGGCTATCAAAAATGGTATAACCCTGCTAAATAGTCCCGGAACTATCGACGCTGATTACAGGGGCGAAGTAAAAGTAATTCTTATTAATCATGGAAACGAACCGTTTACCATTAAACACGGTGATAGAATTGCTCAAATGGTAATTGCTCCGGTAAATCAGGCTGCGTTTAAGCTGAGCGATGATTTAGAGAATACCGAGAGGGGCGAAGGCGGCTTTGGCAGTACCGGTAAGTCGTAACTACGTTAAGCCGGATAATTATAATTATATTTTTTTGAGTTTAACGAGTTTTGGAAGTATTCAGGCCGTATTTCAGGCTGGTTCGGTTTAATCATAACTACAGACGTCTCTGGCTGAGCCAAATTGTAGCCAATTTCGGAGATTGGTTCGGCATTTTGGCAGTATATGCTTTGGTATTGAATTATACAGATTCTGAGTTGCTTCTTGGTCTCATCATTGTGGTAAAGATGCTCAGCTTTGCCGTGTTTTCTCCCATCGCGGGGTATCTCACCGACCGCTTTGACCGTCGAACGCTAATGTTACTTTGTGATATCGGCCGTGGTGTAGTTGTACTTGGATTTCTGCTCGTAAACAGCGAGAGTATGCTTTGGTTTGCCTTCTTTATCACCTCATTACAAATGATGATGGCCGCAGTTTTTGAACCGGCAAAATCGTCTTCCATCCCAAATATTACTTCAGAAGATGAGTTGGTGTATGCCAATGTGCTTTCTAACCTTTCATGGAGTGTGATTTTTACAGCCGGAATGGCCATAGGCGGGCTCGCTACTGCCTGGCTTGGAACTTCAGCTGTATTTGTGATAAACGCTTTCACGTACATCCTGTCGGCTTATTTTATCTACTTTGCCGTTATTCCGCACATCAGAGATGAAGCCCATCTTCAAAAACTGGCCAAACCGTTTAAAGGAATCATTGATGGCCTAAAGTATCTCAAAAGCAGGGGAGATGTATTGCGTCCGGCGCTTGCCAAAGGATTTTATGAAATTTCTCTCGGGGGGATGGTTTTCCTGCTGATTCTTATCTCAGAAAATGTACTCTTAACCGGTTCAGTCGGCCTTGGTATTTTATATGGCGCAAGGGGAATAGGAACCGCTGTTGGTCCGCTGACTATTAAGGGGTGGTTTGGAGATGAGTCAAAGTGGATTATGCTCATTGGTTTTTGTATGATTATAACTGGGATAATGTATTTTTTCGTTGGATTAACGGTATCTCTGATGGCTATGATTCCTTTGGTTTTAGTGGCTCATGCAGCCTCAGGAGCAAACTGGGTTATGAGTACCGTTCTCATCCAAAAGCGTTCTCCCGATGAATTCAGAGGTCGCATTTTTAGCTCCGAATGGCTCTTTTTTACCGTTTGTGAATCTTTTTCTGTACTTTTTGCCGCTTTGATACTCGAATTTAAACTTCTCGAAATAAATACCGTTATTCTTGTTATGTCGGTTATGCTTATAGCCTCTGGTATATTCTGGTTACTTTTTGTAGCCCAAAAAGAAAAAAAATATCAGCAACATCTGAATTTCACTACCTGAGTAGCAATAACTTTAAAGTGATTAATCTGTAAATCCTTTATCTTAGGCTTTCGTAAATGTAGAAAAATGAATAGAATTTGTTCGCTATTTAAAATCAGGTATCCCATTATACAGGCCGGAATGGTTTGGTGCTCGGGTTGGCGCCTCGCTGCCGCTGTATCAGAAAAAGGCGGCCTTGGTATTATTGGCTCAGGTTCCATGTATCCAGATGTGTTAAGAGAACACATTAGGAAATTAAAAAAAGCTACTTCAAAGCCGTTTGCTGTAAACGTACCCCTTTTATATCACGATATTAACAAGCACATGGCGATAATTGAGGAAGAGAGGGTTCCTATTGTTTTTACCTCGGCAGGAAATCCCGCTAATTGGACACCCTGGCTTAAAGAAAGAGGTATTACAGTGGTACATGTGGTGCCCAATGTGAAACTCGCCCTCAAATGCGAGGAAAAAGGAGTAGATGCTATAGTTTGTGAAGGATTCGAAGCCGGCGGCCACAACGGAAAAGACGAGATTACATCCATGTGCCTGATTCCACAAGTGGCAGATGCTGTTTCTATACCGGTTATTGCCGCAGGTGGAATAGGGGATGGCCGGGCTATTACCGCCGCATTTGCTCTTGGCGCTGATGCCGTGCAAATTGGCTCACGTTTTGCCGTTACAGTCGAAAGTTCAGCGCATCTAAATTTTAAAAATAGAGTAAAAGAAGCTGTTGACAGCGATACCATTCTTACCATGAAAAATGTAGTGCCGGTGCGATTGATAAAGAATAAGTTTTTTGAGGAAATTACCAAAGCTGAATCTGAGTGTGCTGCGCCGGAAGAAATAAGAAGGATTTTGGGAAGGGGACGTGCAAAAAAAGGAATATTTCAAGGTGACCTTGAAGATGGTGAACTTGAGATCGGCCAGATTTCAGGCCTTATAAAAGACGTGCCTACAGCCGGGGAACTGTTTGACCGTATGCTTAATGAGTACAATAAAACAGTGAAAAGCTTACAGGAATTATAACAAAGATATATACAAGCAAAAAAGCTATAACTTCTAATTTTGTCATCTTCCCAATTACATAGTATACATTCATCAAAGAATTTATTTTCTACCAAGTACCTTGTTGCTTCGGTATCGCTGAGTCTTATTGCTACAGGACTCGTATTGTATTTTACATATACGCCGGATGGCTTCGAACATCTGAAGCTCAAGCGGATGCATGGTTTTGTTATTGCTTTTGTGGTGGCTTTTTTAAAAATATGGTTCACCGCTGCTAAAATCCGCTACTTGGCAAATAGAACCATCACCTGGGCTGGTGCTTTTCGTATCGTAATAGCGTGGGATTTTGCTTCTGCAATAACACCATCTACTATTGGTGGCGCTCCACTTGGTATTTATGCCATGACACGCGAACGTATTCCACTTGGTCAGGCAAGCGCCATTACTTTTTTTGCATTGTTGCTTGATCAGCTTTTCTACCTCATGGTAATTCCCATTTTGCTATTTGCGGGGATGTATCTCGAAGTGATACCCGAGAATGTGGGTTTGATAGGTAAAGGAGCCATGTTTGTGATATATGGAACGTTGCTTTTGTATGGCTTTTTTCTGGCATACGGGGTGTTGATAAACCCCAAAGCGCTTACAAAAATGGTTCGTTTTATTTTCAGGTTGCCATTTTTGAAAAAGCATACGGATAAAATCGATAAAGAGATGGGGAATCTCGAAAAAACATCAAATGAGTTAAGGAAAAAACCGGTCAGTTTTATTCTTTATGCATTCTTTTTATCCTCAATGGCGTGGCTGGCAAGAGCATGGCTGCCAACTATTGTGGTTCTAAGTTTTCTACCTGCCGATGTACTCCTCTCTTTTCTTCGAAGCCTTGCAATGTCGTTTGCGAGCTTATTTATGCCAACACCCGGTGGTAGTGGTGGTGTGGAAGGCCTATTCGTATTATTTCAGGGTCCGCTTATGGACAGGGATGTATTTATTGGAATCGCGACATTTGTCTGGCGTTTTATTACCTTCTATATGATAATCGGCATTGGAATTATGGTGATGTCCTGGTATCTGAATACCGCTGTTGTAACCGGCTACGAAAAACTCTCAAAGAACAATGGAGATATCTCAGAAGCTGAAAAAATATCTGGGAATTCTGATGATACAATCAAAAATAATTCCACCTGAGAATTACAATGGCTAAAGTAAAAACCGAATTTATTTGTTCTGCTTGTGGATATGTCTCTCCGAGATGGATGGGCAATTGTCCGCAATGTAAAGAGTGGAATACATTTACTGAAAGCCTGAAAGAAAACCAAAAAGCTGTTGCGAACGAGCATCGAGCCAAATTACAGTCATGGAATGAAAAAGACGCGACACCTCAAAAACTGGATGAAATAAAACAGGATACCGATGCCCGGATTTTAAGCGGGATGCCCGAATTCGACAGAGTACTTGGTGGTGGATTTGTAGGTGGGTCATTAATCTTACTTGGTGGCGAACCCGGAGTTGGTAAATCAACAATTGCATTGCAGCTTGCCGCTAAAAGAGCTGATTTAGATATTTTGTACTGTGCAGGAGAGGAATCCCCCGGTCAGATTAAGCAAAGGTCGGCAAGAATGGGGGTTACTTCAGGTAAACTTAGAGTTTATGCCGAAACTGATGTAAGCCGAATTCAGTCTGAAGTCGAAAAAAACAAACCCGATATACTGATTATTGATTCCATCCAAACACTGTTTCGCCCTGAATTGCAAAGTATGCCCGGAACAGTAGCCCAAATCAGAGAATGTGCCGGGTTACTGATGCGGCTCGCAAAAAAACTAAATGTGATTACGGTTGTAATCGGCCACGTTACAAAAGAAGGTGATCTTGCCGGTCCGCGTATTCTTGAACATATGGTAGATGTTGTACTGCAGTTCGAGGGAGATAAGAAACTAAATTACAGGCTGCTCAGGTCGTTGAAAAACAGGTTTGGCAGAACGTATGAAATCGGTGTTTTTGAGATGTCAGAGAGTGGATTAAGGGATGTTATTAATCCCTCTGAACTATTCCTCTCTGAATTCTCTGATGGCGTAAGCGGAAATGCTGCCGCATGTATTATGGAAGGGAATCGTCCTATAATTCTCGAAATTCAGGCGTTGGTTACTCCCGCGTCTTACGGAACGCCGCAGCGCACGGCCTCAGGATTTGATAACCGCCGTTTGTCTTTGTTATTGGCAGTTCTTGAAAAACGCTCAGGCTTTAAATTCGGCAATCAGGATGTGTTTATAAATGTAGCAGGGGGGATGAAGTTACAGGATACCGCTTCTGACCTCGCCGTTGTTGCAGCGCTTGTATCAAGCTTAACCGACCGTCCAATTCCAGCTAAAACATTACTTATTGGGGAAGTTGGGCTCGGAGCTGAAATAAGAACAGTGAACGGACTTGAACAGCGCATCAGAGAAGCTGAAAAAGTTGGCTTCGGGAAAATTGTAATCCCATCTAACAGTACAAAAAATAAAGGAAATCAAACCGAAGCCAGTTATCTTAGCGATGCTTTCCGCATGCTTTTTGGGAAGAGGTGAAAGCTCAGACATTAATAGACTTAGCGTCTAAAATTTAAAATCCAGACCAATTTTGAAATAAAACTAATGATTAAGTTAACAACTGTTTGGTTCTGGCTA
>SLDG01000319.1 GCA_007125355.1 Balneolales bacterium
GATAAAGAATTACCAAGGTTTACTACCCCGGTGCCGCAATCGAATATGAGTAATTCATCGGTAGTTGGTAAAATCACTTGCAAGCAGGTGGTGTTTCCACCATATCCGTTTGTTTTTTCGCCGGGTGTTGCTATCGACCCTCGTACCCCCCAGAATATAATTTCGGGATTATTGTTTTTATTTATCATAAGCCACTCAATGCCAGTTATGCGGGATTAGTATCTTTTCCGGATTTAATCTATTATATAATAGAGTTTCAGTTGCCTGTTCAGCGTTTCAATTACCACTTTTACGATAACCACCACGGGAACCGCAAATAAAATACCCCAAAAGCCGAACATTGTTCCTCCGGCAATAACAGAAATAATTACAAGGACGGGGTGTAAATCTACAGCTGTACCAAGAATATAGGGTTTAAATGCCGCGTTGTCTATTAACTGAACAAAAAGGCCTGCAAGGACTGCAAAAATAACGATGTTACCGCTATTGATTATGGGTATAACACTGTTTACATCGTCCAAAATCAATGCATATACCAAGCAAAGTGCAATCCCCGCAAAAGATCCTATGATGGGAATAATATTTAGAATAGCAGCAGCCAGCCCAATAAATAAAGAGGCCGTAAAACTAAAACCGATTAGCAACAGAACAATCAAAAAAGTGATAAAAACGGCGAGTGTTTCAATAACTGTACCCCTGAGGTAAGCGCCTATGGCGTTATCTACATTTTTTAAGGAAGTCAGGGTCATTTCAAAGAACATATTTGGGGTAAGACTAATAAAACTTTTGCGAAGTTTTCCGTCATCCAATAAGAAAAAGAAATACATAATGGGCATAACCAGCCAAATGGAAAACAGATTCATAATGAGCGATAAATTCGAAGATTCCTCACTTCTGAAAAGTAAACTTTCTGAATCAGCATCTACAGATTCATATAGCAACACACCCGGATCGGAATACAACCGAAGCCGCAGGTTCGATTCATGAAAGTTCCATAAACGCTCGTTAGTTCTGTCTGTTAAAGTAGGACGCGGAAATATTCGCTCAAACTGTGCTTTCTCACCCTCACTCAGTACAAGGAAAGCATTGATGTTATCCATTACAGGATTTACCTCCTGGCTGAGCAATGTATATAAAATATTTGGCTGTGTGTCTGTTTTACCAAGATTCATAAATGCCTGATAGCGGTCATTGAGCTGATGCATAGCGACAACCTTTAATCTTATCTGATCATTGGCGTCGGGCAGCATGTTTCGTATAAGAATTGCCGCATAAAAAGACAGTAAAAGAAAAGTGCCTACCAGCAAAATTACGCTAAGCAGTTTGGGAATACCCCTTCGTTGCATAAATTCGGTAACGGGCAAAGAAATATAAGCAAGCAAAATCCCGATGATGATAGGCATAATCAGGGAGGTGAGGGAGAACAGCAAATACGTTCCTGTAATCAGAACGAGCAAAATTGAAATCGTCCGGTAGTACCGGGTTCGTTTCATTCTGCGTTGTACTATAGGATCATTTTGCCGGTTCTGCATCTCTTCTTACATTTTTGAGGAGCTGATCGTTTGTAACCTTTAACCTGATTCCAATAATGATGGCCACTCTGCGGTATATTTTTGCAGCGATAGTAGGCTCGCTTACCATCAGTTTGTCGAAGTCGCCTTTAAAAATAGCCCTGAGTTCAGTTTCACCTTTGGTCAATACAGAGGCAGACCTTGGAGTGTCATCCAAAATAGAAAGCTCTCCGAACAGGTCGCCTTCCTGCAATTCTGCAATATCCATTAGCTCCTCACCCGGCTGCACAACGCGAACTGCACCTTTTCTAATGATATAAAATGCTGTACCCGGCTGACCTTTATGGAACACATATTCGCCATCCTTAAACCTGCGAACATGCATTAATTTCATAAGTTTTTTTACTTCTCTCGATGACAGGTCTTGAAATAAAAGCACCCCTTTAAAAAAATCCGATTCAGACTTTTCGAGCCCGGTTCGAAAAATGGTGTTTATACTAGACCATATAGGATCTATAAGTCGCATTTGTGTACCTTAAATAAGGGTATTTGTTATTTTAACAATCTGTTTTTTGTTCGGTAAATAAGAGCTAACTGGTATTTCTGATTCAATATAATTTGAATATATTAAAGCTGTATGGAAATATAAAGATTTGTTACTAAAAAACAGGCAGATATGGAGATATGGATTACGCCTGTGTAAGAGATACTGTTTTAGCATTAATAGAAGTGAATAGAAATAATGATTGTTGAACCGAACAAAGATTGCGAAACCTGTAGTAATTACCAGGATTTGGTAAAGAAAACCACCTTTTTTAAAACTGTTTCGCAGCAAATAATGGAAAAAAAAGCATTAAGTGCTCTGCTTGAAGATATTATTGAGGGTAGCAAGCGCTTGCTTTCAGCAGAAGCATCATCGTTGCTTTTGTACGATAAGGAAACCAATAAACTCTATTTCAATATTACTGAGGGCGAAAAAGGTGAATTGATAAAATCACATGCCGTCGAAATGGGACAGGGATTTGCCGGATGGGTGGCAAAGGAACAACAAACGCTTCGAGTGGACGATTGCTACAGCGACCCACGCTTTAATCCTGCATTCGATAAAAAAACGGGATTCAGAACCCGAAATATGATTTGCACCCCAATGATTCGGAAAGGCGAACTTATTGGGGTTATTCAGGTGATAAATAAAATTAATGCCGATAGGTTTAGCGATCAGGATATTTCTTTTTTCACAGCATTGGCTACACAGTGTGCCATTGCAATAGAAAATAACAGGTTGGTCGAGGTGGAACTTGAAGCTGAACAACTGAATACAGAGCTAAACACAGCCCGCAAAATTCAACAAAAAATATTGCCTAAAGAATTGCCTGACATAAAGAACGGAGAAATTCTGTTCAGCCTTACACCTGCAAAACATCTCGGTGGAGACTACTACAATGTTATTCGTGTAAATGACCATCAATGCCTGATTTTAATTGCAGATGTGTCTGGCAAAAGTGTTTCTGCCGCTCTAATAGTAGCTTCCGTTTATTCTTTCATCACCACTTATTTGATACTGAATGAATCATCTTTCGATATCAAAAACTTTGTTGAGTCTCTCAATACCTTTTTGGCGTCATCTACCACTCAGGATAAATTCGTAACCGCGTGGTTTGGTTTGCTGGATGAGAATGAAAACAAACTCTACAGCATTTCTGCAGGTCATGACCCGACTTACTTTTACAAAGAAGGAAAACCAAAGCTACAAAAAATCGAAACCGGTGGCCTGCTACTTGGCATGATGAATATGCCCTACACAACCGAAGTGTTCGACCTCAAAAAAAACGACACATTTATTTTTTATACAGATGGTATTACTGAGGCAATGGATGAAAAGAATGTAGAATATGGCGATAAACGTTTTCAGAATATAATTGAGAAACATCTCGACAAATCGGTGGATGAGATTGTAAAACTGATTTTGGACGATATTACTTTGCACAGAGGAAAAGCAAGTCAAAGTGATGATATTACAATGGGAATTTTGAGAATTAAGTGAACAGGATGCTTTTATACTTTAAATTAAAGCACTAAGTCGCAAAGGCTCAAAGTTTCGCTTCGCGGGAATCGCTATCGCCTGCCTGCTGCAGGCAGGCTCGGTGCACGAAGTCAAGTTTTTTGTTGTGAGTAAAACCATAACTCTGATTATGTATGATGATAAAATCTGATAAAAGAAGATTATTTGCTCTTCATTACGTAAACACCGTCCCAGTTTTTATCAGGGGGATTCATTTTCATTTCTTTGCAACGATACAGCAGAATTAGTGACGGGTTGTTCTTAATGCCGAGTGATGTTTCAGGACGGTTTGGCTCAAGTTTCGAAGACTGCTCGAATTTTGCAATGGCTTCATCCCACTGTTGATTAAAATACAACGATAACCCTTCTTCAAAGAGGGTGATACATTCAATATCAGAGTCTTTTATTTCGTCTTTAAGCGCTACAATTTCGTAGATTTTTACGGGTTTTGTTCTACCCATTACAACAATTTTATCGAGATAGCGAAAAACGCAGTCATCCCCAAGGCGCTCGGCTTCGTTTTTTGTGTCTTCCGTAACCATAGCGTAAACGCCGTATCCTTTTGCTCCGCTCTCACAGCGTGCAGCAAGATTTACGTTGTCGCCCATAATCGTGTAATTAAATCGCGACTCAGAGCCCATGTTTCCGGTTACCATAAGGCCTGTGTTGATGCCAATACGGGTTTGCATCCCAAATACAATTTCCGGCCATTTGTCGCCTTCTGATTTCCATTTTTCCCTGAGTTCCGCTTGTTTTTGCAGCATTCTGCGCGCTGTGATGCACGCCTTTAACGCATGGTCTTCAACTGGAACCGGCGCTCCGTAAAAAGCAACGATGGCATC
>SLDG01000174.1 GCA_007125355.1 Balneolales bacterium
CGGGTTAAAAGGCCTGGCTAACCCCGAACATCAAGCGGATTTTCCACTCATCTCCATCGGCGGGATTGTGAGTGTAGAATGGAGTTCGTACACTTAGTTTCAGATTATTCAGAAAATGACTCTGCTCGGTCCATCGATTTGTGCCGGGCAGTTCACTGAAATCGAAAAGTACGCCGCCACCCATTGTTGCCAGCCACGGAGAATCTTCATCAGGCAACGATATCCCATCTATAAAGCTGCCAAACCAGGCTTTCCCTGTTCCTGCAAAAGCCTCTAACGAAAATGGCCTCAAATTACCGTTCCTGAACGGCCTGAATGAATTCCAGATGGTGAAACTTAATTTGTTGTTGCCATTGGTATTCAGGTTTCCCGAGCCGGCAAGTGTGTAAGCCGAGAGTGCATTGCCTGAATCGAAAACAAGATTTAAGTCTTCATTTAAATCGGGACTAATATTCGCGAAACTCCACCACGTTTTGTTGTTCCACCGTTCGTACGCACTGCCTTGCGACAGATTATATTGCATCAGGTTTGGTGTCAAAACAGAACCACCGCCAATGTTTATACCAAATCGAGATGATAACCTGCGGTCTGAGCTGCTGTACGTTCTGTTTGCCTTAAAGTTTACCTGATGCGCAGCCATTGTTGTCCCGTAAACCGCATTCATTACTTCAATCGAGAATCCGTTTTCTTTCGGACGCTCAAATTCAAATCCAATAGAAATTCCGGCAAGGCTGCCTCTGTCCCACAGAGCATCCAAAACGGAGATATTTCGCGAAGCTGTTCTTCTCAGGTGAAAGGCGCTTACATCCACAACCCTTCTCGAACGTTCCAACCTTCCATAGCGCCCGAGTTGTTTGCTGATTCCCAAGCGCTGTTGATCAATCCCATAAAAACGCTCCGCCTGAAAATACCACCAGCCTTCAGGTCCGAGAAAACGCCAGCGGTCACGAAAATTTACGTTGTAATCCACATCTAATCCACCCAATGAATATTGGTCTTCTATGTTGCCACTCGTGAGCATGAAAGAGGCTTCAAGTTGTTTTGTGCCAAATAAATACATCCCGGCCATGCGTCCGCCAAGCATAAGTCCGCTGTTTTGGCCGTACCATATTGCCGGACGATACCCAATTTCGTATCTGTTCCAGTTTTGTCGGCTGACATCCAGAAAACGATAGGTGTACGCATTTGGCCAGACATTATTGAGTCGGTTTACATCAGCCAGGCGGTTTGTGGGGTCGATTTCAATGCGCTCGATAGATGATCGGTTAACGGGTATAGTGAATGTGTATGTGGGGTGTGTCCAGAACCAGGCATCCAGATTGGTGCGATTTTCCGGAGTAAAGCTTTCCTCCGGTTTTACTTCTAACATTTCGTGGCGGGGGATATAAAAAAGCTCCTCTGTGCCATCGGTGTATGTTATCAGTACATCCACAGGCATTAGAAAATTGCTTTTGTTCTTTAGGGTGATTTCAGTCTCGTTTTCAACTCTACGTACCCGGTCAATGGCAAGGTCAATCGTTCGCGTTGTTTGCATCATCAGCTCGAAATACCAGCCCAGCTGCATATTGCTTTTTCTCTCAACAATTCTCTGGAAATCTGTTGGTGTGGGATGCCGGTATTTCCAGTCCTGAAAATAGCGCTGCAGTGATCTCTTAAGTGTTTCTTCGCCTACAATGTACTCAAGCTGATGCAAGAACAATGCGCCTTTTCTGTAAGAGGCCATGCTGTATGCTGCATTGGTTTCGTACCAGTCGGCATGTTGATCCATTCGCTCCTCAAGCTGATCATGGTTCAATCGCAGATAACTCATATAACTCGCCGCATGTGGATCGCCGCTGAGCTGAAATAAGTGTTGCATAACAAGTGAACTGAGATAAACCGTAAAACCTTCATCCATCCAATGATGCAGGCTTTCGTTTGTTGCCAAAAGTGTCTGAAACCACATGTGTACAAGCTCGTGCACAGTAACAGCCGTTAATGAATACAGCGAACGGTGGCCGGTTATGAGCGTTGCCATCGGGTACTCCATACCGCCATCACCACCCTGAATGATACTGAATTGCTCGTATGGATATTCGCCGATATAATCGTTTATAAACCGGATGGCTTCGGCAGTAAAATCTCCTAAAACTTCCCAATTTCTGGTTTCCGGTGCGGGTACATAAAGCAGATGAATACGCGGACCGTCATCTATATCCACAATTTCATGTATGAACTCATCGTGGGCACCCCACATGAAATCAATAACGTCAGGCGCATAAAAATGCCAGGTTAATGTTTCTGTATCGGGGACTTCCAATGGCAGGTTGGGATCTTCGTATCCATGTCCTATTTCCTGTGGATTTTGTAAATATCCGGTTCCGCCCACCGTAAAATTCCGGTCGATTGTAATACGCACATCAAAATCACCCCAAACACCGTGAAATTCCCTGGCCACATATGGATGCGTATGCCAGCCATCCTGGTCAAATTCCGCCATCCGTGGGTACCATTGCGCCATTGAGTATTTTATCCCCTCACGATTATCCCGCCCGGTACGCCTGATTTGTACAGGAACCTGAGCTTTGAAATCCATCTCAAATATGGTTGATTCCCCCGGTAAAATTGGCTCCTGCAAATCAACAATCAGGATAGTTCCCTCAGTGCGGTACGATGTTTCAACACCGTTTTGAGTAAGGCTGTTAATTTTTTGATATCCGATTTCGAGTTCGTTTAAGTGGTATATACGGTCTAATACGCGTCTGTCTGGATCAATAATTGTTCGCGAGCGTTTCTCCATCATGCTACCGGGCTGGAATGCATTGTAGTACAAATGGTAGAATACCCGGGAAAGCGTATCCGGCGAATTATTGAAGTAGGTAAGAACTTGTGTGCCCGTCAGGATATGGGTGTCAACATCAAGAGAAACATCTATTTGGTATTGCACTCTCTGTTGCCATTCGGCTTGCTGAGAAAAAGCACCGTTGGTTGCAAAGAGGATAATTAATAGAAATAGTGCAGATGAATTTTGAAGTAGCCGCTTTAAACGCATGAATATGGGATTTTCTGTTCAGATTAAGGTCTGAATATAGGGAAAATCTGTAATTAGTTTTGGATAGTACAACTCATTATTACTCAACTAAGCTCAATGACCCGGAGCAGTCTCAGTTGGCATCCTGAATCGATTGAACATAACTTTTACGTTGTCAACTTCACGATTACTGATGTGCTGAACAGTGAAGAATTGTCCTCTTAAATCGGTTTTTAACCTGTTTCGGCGCGCCAGCATTTGAGTCTCACCGGATTCGGCTGCAGTTATCTCTACGTTGCCGTGAATTGCTGTAAAAGTTGTGCTGCCGTTTTCAGTGATTTGAATTTTATAGATGGCATTTTCGGTAACGCCTACTGCTGTAGGTGTTATAATATGAAGTAATTGATTGGTATGAACGGCTTCCACAAGAATTTCACCCCTATGAACTTTAGCTCGTAATTCTGATTGATTAATATGGTCGGTTTGGTGGAATGTAATTTTACTGCCAGGATGCATGTGAATGATTGAACGCCCATTAAAAGTAAAGCTCAGATAACCGTCTTCATGGGTAATAATCGAATCCATAACACCTATTTCAAAACCTTGCCCAATAGGTGAAAGTGCTCCATCCTTTGTATATACGGTTGTTACACCTTGCACCATTCTTATTTCTCCAATGGCTGATTTGTTGCCATTCTGAGCCACTGATTCTCCAATCAGTAAGAATAAAATGGCAAGTTTTAATAAAAAAATCGTTGGTATAGGGTTCATCAAATCAAATAATCACTATCTAAAAATTCAATAAAGCAGAATTCGACTAATTCTGTTTGACGTACGATTGCTATTTGTAATATGTAACTTCATTCAGGGAAAAAAGTTCTGGTGAAAGCTTGAATTTTTTGGATCAACTTCGTTCTTGCTATAAACGAGAATGGTTCGACTACATGCCGAATTACTATCGAGAACATTAGCAAAATCCGAGCCCGGCATTCCGCTACTAATGACAGAGTTGGTTTTCCTGAGAAAATAGCTCAATAACCGCTTTGGTTTCGGCTCCGCTCAACCGCCGCTACAACATCTCTGTCATATCCATCAAATGTATTTAGCGTAAGCGCGGATATTATGGCCTCACCATGACGGGGTAGTGCCATTGACACGTGTAAACAAATCAATAACTTATTTGCCCGAAACCTGCCAGGCTACGCCGGCAGGCAGGCCCGAAACCCCTCAATCAAAGCTTCATAAAATCATCTTCAATAGCAGAAATCAGATCCTCTAATTTGGTTTTTGTGGTCTTGAGAGCAGATTTGTCGGCTATAGTGCTATTTACACTTATGTAGAATTTTATTTTAGGTTCTGTGCCGGATGGTCGGGCGGATATCAGGCTATCATTTTCAGTGATGAA
>SLDG01000312.1 GCA_007125355.1 Balneolales bacterium
ATAAAAACAAATTCACATTTTTTTATAGCCAACTGAACAGACAAACTCCATAACTCGCTCTTTTTTCGGTTTATCTAACTTGTGCCCGCTATGTACAGCAGCCATACTTGCATTAAAACCACTTTTTAAAAGTAGATCAATTTCTTTTTTCTGATCACTAAACAAGACAATTTCATCTTTTCTTCCATGAACAGCAAGAACATTCATGTGACTTGCTTTTGTGAGTTTTTTCTGAGAAAAAATCTCAGTTTTAATTCTTCCTCCAATAATTATTAAATCATTCACATGTTTCCATCTTGAAACAGCAAAATACCCAGCCTGATAGCCGCCCATTGAGTAACCAATCATGCAAACTCTGGTTACCTTAATGTGGGATACAATATTATCTATAATCCCCTGAATGAACTCAGCGGTGTATTCAAGTGATTTTATGAATGAACCTTGTTTTCCATTATACAGATACCATGCAAAACCCCATTTTCCTCTTTTTTTAACATTCTTAAGGTCTGCATACGGACCCTGTATGAACAAATGATAGGCTTCTATTCTCTGCATAAATTCCATTTCTTTCTGGAATTGCTCAATATTCTGGCTATGGCCATGCAAGTAAACTATCAAAGGCTTCGATTGCCTCTTTCCGGTTTGAAATAACCGATACGGAACTTCGACTTTGAATGAAGTCTTTCCTGAAATTAAAACATCCATATTAACTCGTGATATACTATCGCTGATTCTAAAATCTTGAAACGTTTTACCCAGATTATTCTCCAAAGCCTGCCCCGACTAATTCGGGGAAATTTACTTTTATTGCAGCGTCTCTGATTACAATCGAATTCCCAGGTTTTTAAATAAGCTTTTAAACGCAGAAGATAACATTTTTTCTGTTAGCCTGTATGCGGGAATTTGATCATGCTGTTACAAAACTCGCCTTGCACCAATAAAGTTTCGGCGCCAGTAAGCTGAATTCAAATTAGTTATTTCCACTCCGTTTGAAGTGGATGCATGCATCATACGTCCGTTACTTAATACAATACCGGCATGGAGCGTCCTTCTCCCTGTCCTAAAAAAAACCAAATCTCCCACTTGTAATCTTTGTGGGCTCACTCTCCTTCCCGCTCTCATTTGAGTATCAGTCGTTCTGGGCAAATCTATACCAAGCGCATCTCTGTAAATGGCTTGTATAAAGCCCGAGCAATCTACCCCCGCCGTCGAAACCCCACCCCACTGGTAGGGCGTTCCACGCCATGTTTGAAATTCGCCCATCAATCTTTGCTCTACCTGCCCCGAAGATATACGTTGCGTACTGCTGCATCCTGCAAATACAAACATAAAAGCTACCAGCAAAATACTTGCCGTAAGACTATAATATGTGTAATCTACGCCAAATATGGGCATTAACGCTGTTTTACAGTAGATCCAAACGGAATTTTTTCTAACAGAGATACAACGGGAGAAGGGTCTGCCATAATATAAAAATGAAGGCCGGGAACATTATTTTCTAAAAGCTCCGTGCATTGCTTAGCCGACCATTCGATGCCAATTTCACGAGCGTTTTTGGGATCAGATGAAATTTCATGGCTTAAAGCTTCAGGTATAGTGAGATAAAAATATCGCGGTAGGTTAGTAAGATGCTCATAACGGGTGATAATTTTCAATCCCGGAATTATTGGAACGGTGATTCCCGCTTTTCTGCATCTACCCACAAAATCAAAATATTGATTGTTATCGAAAAACATCTGAGTTACAATGTAATCAGCACCGGCATCAACCTTTTCTTTTAAGCGCTGTATATCCCAATCGAGATTAGGAGCCTCAAAATGTTTTTCGGGATAACCACCGACTCCTACACAAAAATCGGTATTATCCGTGTCAATCAAATCTTCGAGGTACAGTCCATTATTCATCCGCTTAATCTGCCGCACCAAGTCTATGGCATACTCATTGATGCCCCTGCTTTTATTTTGAGGTTTTGGCGCACCGGGATCGTCACCGCGAATGGCAAGTACGTTTTGGATTCCAAGATAGTTTAGCTCAATAAGAGCATCTTCCGTTTCTTCTTTCGTGAAGCCCTTGCAAATTATATGAGGCACCGGCTCTACATTGTAGCGATGCTTGATAGCTGCACTCAGCCCAATCGTACCCGGACGCTTACGCTTGATATGGCGCTTAACTACACCATCATTCAGTTCTTCATAGTACGCTTCTGCAGCATGGGAGGTAATATCGATAAAAGGCGGATTGTAAGGCATAACCTGATCCAAAGCGTCAAATATTCGCTTGGTTGATTTACCTCTTTTGGGTGGAATGATTTCAAAGGAAATTAAAGGCTCTGTTGCCTTTTCGTAAAACTCTATGACTTTCATCTGATTTTTTTGGGTGATGTGTTTCTACGTTTAATCGAGAAACAGGCTTTTTAGTTCAGGCGTGGGGATTCTGCATTCATCTCTGCGTCCAAACCACTTATATCGGTTATTAGCTATAAAGTTATAGAAAAAATCGCGGATTTTCTTTGGAATAACGATAAATACATATAAAACAATATATAACCCGTCTAACTTTTTTGCTATTCGAAGTGCCGCAGTTGATTTTTCATAAATTTTCCCATCTTCATATAAAACGATAGAATCAAAATCTGTAGTTTTCAGTCCATGTTCTTTCAAAAACCGTTGTCCTGCCTCCGACTGCAACGCCGAGTAGCGAAAGTACCGTTTCGAATCCCTGTCAATTATAAAATTGACGGCATTGTTGCATAAATTGCAAACGCCATCGAAAAAGATAATGGCGTAATCGGCTGTGGGTTTTGGTTGCATTGTTGCATTTAATTTTGAACCACAAAGTCTCGAAGACTCAAAGTTTTTTTGAAGAACTTCTTTGGGGATTATTAAATCAAAACTTGGATTCTTACTTTAGAGTATTAATAAGACCAATAGTTTTTCCACTTTTTACCTTCGTGTCTTTGAGACTTTGTGGTTCTAAAAATTATGGTTCTAAATCTATTCAGGTTTCCATTTGCGAATATGCTCGCTGATGTAACTGTGAATTTTATCGAAGCTGACGCGCTCCTGCTCCATTGTATCGCGGTGTCGGATAGTCGCGCAACCGTCATCAAGGCTGTCAAAATCTACGGTAACACAAAACGGCGTTCCGGCTTCATCGAGTCGGCGGTAACGTTTACCGATGGAGCCTTTCTCATCGAATTGTACATTCCAGGTTTCAGATAAATCAGCCTGGATGTCACGGGCTTTTTCAATTAATTCCGGCTTTTTGATCAGCGGGAAGATTCCGGCTGTAATCGGTGCCAGTTTCGGATGCATTTTCAGTACCACTCTGGTTTCCGTTTTGCCTTTATCATCTGTAATTTCCTCTTCGCGGTACGCATCACACAGAACCATCAACACGCAGCGGTCAAGCCCGATCGAAGTTTCAATCACATAAGGCACAAAACGCTCCTGCGTTTGTGGGTTGAAATAATCCATCTTCTTCCCGGAAAATTCCTGATGCTGACTCAAGTCAAAATCCGTACGGTTATGGATGCCTTCCACTTCCTGCCAGCCTATCGGGAACTGATACTGCACATCTACTGCGGCGCGCGCGTAGTGTGCCAGTTTGTCTTTGGGATGGTCAGCGTAACGCAGGTTTTTCTCCCTGATCCCGATACTTTTGTGCCATTCCATTCGCTCTGCTTTCCATTTTGCGTACCAGTCGTCATCTTCGCCCGGCTTTACAAAAAACTGCATTTCCATTTGTTCAAATTCGCGCATCCGGAACACAAACTGCCGCGCCACGACTTCATTTCTGAATGCTTTACCGACCTGTGCAATCCCAAACGGCAGCAGCACACGTGAGGTATTGAGTACGTTCGTGTAATTAACAAAAATTCCCTGTGCCGTTTCCGGACGCAAATATACTTTTGAGTCCTCACCGGAAGCCACCGCACCGAATTGGGTGTCGAACATCAGATTAAACTGTCTGACTTGTGTCCAGTCGAATGCACCTGAGTCGGGTGAGCGTATTTCTTCTTCCATGATGATATCATACAAATCTTCCGTCATGGATTTACGCGTTCCAGCCGTATCTAAAAGATGCTGAAGCTCTTCAGCGCGTTCGGTTTTTCCGTCACGTTCAAGTTTCAGAATATGCTCTTCAATCAGCATATCAGCTCTGTATCGGCGCTTCGACTGCTTGTCGTGAATCATGGGATCACTGAAGCCATCCACGTGCCCACTGGCTTTCCACACTTTCGGATGCATCAGAATGGCGGCATCCAGCCCTACGATATTTTCATGCTTTTGGGTCATGGCCGACCACCACGCCTGATTCAGCTTACGCTTGAGTTCCACACCCAACGGTCCGTAATCATAGACCGCAGCCAGGTTGCCATAAATTTCTGATGATTGAAA
>SLDG01000203.1 GCA_007125355.1 Balneolales bacterium
ATTCAGCGGATTAACGAAATTGTGAGGGGTAAAAGAGGAGTCTCTCCGGATACAGCCTGGTTGCTGTCTGAGGCATTCGATACCTCTCCTGAATTCTGGTTGAATTTGCAATCTATGCACGATTTATCGTCAAATCGTCCAGACAGACACATCAAATCTCTCAAAGCTGTTCAGCCATAACCAGCAATTCCTGTTACGGGATTGTGTTAGTTTCTCATCTTATAAGTTGAGTGCCACGCAGTAGAATTGCCAAATCGTTAAATGGCTGGAATACCGGTAATCAACTGAACATTTCAAACATCAAAAAAAATACTTATATTTGTATCCAAATGGATACAGCGTTTAAATGATAATTATCGAAAAAACAACTGAATTTGATAAGTGGATTCGAAAGCTTAAAGATATTAGAGCAAAATCTAAAATACTTTTTCGAATACAAAAACTTGAAACAGATGAGCATTTTGGAGATTGTAAACCTGTAGGAAGTGGAATTAGCGAAATGAGAATTAATTACGCTAAAGGCTACCGAATATATTTTAAAGAAAAAGACAAAAAAATCATTCTTCTTCTGATTGGCGGAGATAAATCGACACAACAAAAGGATATCGAGAAAGCGAAGAAAATCTGGAACAGACTAAAAAGTGATTAATATGACAACAACTAAATTTGACATAGCAGACTATTTAGACAGCGAAGAGATGATAGCTGAATATCTCAATACCGTTCTCGAAGATGGAGGCAGCTCTGATTTAATAATTGCAATTGGACATATAGCAAAGTCCATCGGGATGACAAAAATTGCGGAAAAAACCGGAATGAGCAGACCAAGTCTTTATAAAGCATTATCTGATGGTTCTAAACCGCAATTCGATACAATAATGAAAGTCTTAAAAGCTATTGGCGGGCAAATCAATGTAAAACCAATGTCAACGTAGAAAAAAGCAAGAGAAGAAAAACACCCAAAAACGATACGAGGTACCGCGTAGCGCTATTGCGATAGCTGAACAGCGTAAAACATTAAAATTAGAGCTTTCAGAGTCCAGCGAAGTATAGCAATAGCAGTCTCAATGATCATGATGCGGGTTCTTGCACACATGTGTGTGGCGGTTGTTTCTGTAAATTGCTACTGCAATTCCGAAAGCTCCGGTAATGACCAAAAATAGCTCAGTGAATCCGTTGAAGAACCCCAGATGGTGGTGTCCGAAGTGTCCGGTCAGGATAAGTGTTATAGACACAACATACGTAGCAAGCAACAGAAAATTCTTATGTTTCAGCCAGGTTGGCAAAAAACTCAACGCGCTGATTGGAATTACCGAGGCTATTAGAATGGTTTCAATTGTACTTGGGAAAAATCCTGCTACAGCCGGCAGCGCAATAATGATTAATGGTACACTAAGGCAGTGAATGATACAAAGGGAGGAGAGGATAATACTCATCCTCGATAAAAAAGATTGCTGACTAAGTTGCATAAATTAATTACAAATGGGACACAAGCCGTGAAGCCTTACTTCCCGCGATCGTATTTTAAAACCTTGTTTTTTTTGTGTTGTTATTTCAAATGAAGTTTGGTCAACCGGGAAGCAGTAAATTTTTTCGCACTCATCGCAAACGAAATGTGCGTGGTCTTCTGAAGTATGGGTTTCATGGTTTTCCTCATAGACTGCATACAACCAATTTCTGTCTTCCGTGGCTACCTTGTGGGCAAGACCTTTCTCAACAAAAGCATTTAACGTACGGTAAAGCGTAACCTTGTCAATATTATCCTCTCCAATAATAGAACTAATCTCAGCATGTGACATTGCTGCGCGGTTTTGGAGAAGTAAACCAAGAACAAGAAGCCTTACTCTGGTAACCTTTAAATCTTTTTGAGAGAGAAGATGTCTTACTTTTTCTTCCATGGCTTTAATATACAAATAATGCAACTGAGTTGCAATTAGGATTAGATACTTTTTGCAACTATTGTTTGTGTACGCGATGGTCGAAATATAAGGAAAAAACGAGTATTGCTGAACTGGATTAATGTTTAATTAGATGAAACAGAAATTAGCTGGAACACAAAGTCGCGAAGGCACTAAGTCCACAAAGGCAAGTGATTGTGTTTTGCATTGATTGGGATGAACTAACTGCATTTCAGGTCAACAAGCCACGTTTGTTTACTATAAATTCCTCGGGTAATGCTTCTTTGAGTACGCCGATTCCGAAAAGGGCGTAGTCGTATTTGGCAGGATCGGCAGGGTCGAGGAGTCTGAGCTTTTCTGTAAGCTCAACTACGGCTTTCCAGTCGTTTTGTTTGCGTCCAAGTAATCCCAGAATGCGGGCTTGTCGGGCTACATGTACATCAAGTGGAATCATGAGTTCCGAGGCTGGCATGAAAGACATCAGGCCGGTATCGACACAGCTGTTTTGGCGGACGGTCCACCTCAAATACAAATAAAGACGCTTACACGAGCTGTTTTTTTCGCTGTTGGCAACGTGCTTCCGAACACGCTCAGGCCCGCTTAATCCCTCAAAAAACCGCTTATGGAAAACCGCAATCAACTCTCTTTTTTGTTCAATCGCCTGTTGTCTTACATCTTTCCAAAATTCTTCAAAATCCCCATACTTTTGCAAAATATTTCGCAATTGTATGATCAGCTGATGAACATCGCCCGCGGTAAACGTCCGGTGTTTGAATCCATGCAACGTGTCCATTTCGTTTTCGCTGTAATTGCCGATAAATCCGGCTGGATTGTGCCCCATTCGCTGCATCAAATCGTGGACTTTATTTATCACAATATCTCGCCTGCCCCAGGCCATTATGGCAGCGAAAAATCCGGCAAGCAGCCTGTCTTGCTTGTCTTCATACACGTGCAAAAAACAAACGGGGTCTTTATCGATGTACTCCGGCACCTCAACTTTTTTCACCATATCATCCAGAAACGGCTGAAGCTCCGGGATACGTTTTATAGCGATGGTTCTGTGTCGGGATGCGCGCATGATGCTTAGTTAAAAGGGCAGTGAATCAAGTTCCTGAATGGCTTCGGTTAGCTTACGGTTGGCTTTTGGGAAAGGATAATCCTGTAATTCATCAACATTCACCCATTTAATTTCCCTGCTTTCTTTTGGTTTTGGGATGCCATCCTTAATCCTGCAAAAGTAAGCATGCATCGTAATTTTAAAGTGCGAGTACGCGTGTTTTATTTCAATTATTTTTTTGGGATGTACTTCAGTGCCGACCGCCAACTCTTCCCTGAGCTCCCTGAAGACCGCCTCTTCGGCAGATTCGCCTTTTTCAATTTTGCCTCCGGGGAACTCCCAAAATCCCCCAAGCATTTTATCTTCCGGGCGCAGGGCAATCAAAACTTCACCGGCAGCATTTACACAAATCCCAACAGCAATCTGATGATGCGGGGTTTTCTTTTTCTTGCTTTTATAGGGGATGGAATCCGTCCTGACCATCTGCAAAGCCGCGCATCCATTGGCAACCGGACATTCCCCGCAAAGCGGATTTTTCGGCAGGCAAATTACAGCCCCAAGTTCCATCATCCCCTGATTAAAATCAGACGGATTCTCCGGGTCGATGCAACTATCTGCAATTTCCTGAATTTGTTTTTGTGTTCCGGTTTTGCGGACATCATCCTCAATACCATTCCATCGGGAAAGCACCCGAATTACATTTCCGTCAACCACGGCTTTGGGGATTCCATACGCGATACTCGAAATGGCAGCGGCGGTGTAGGGGCCAACTCCTTTAAGTGGTAATAGGTCATCGTAATTGTCGGGGAATTTTCCATCAAAATCAGCCACAATTTGTTTGGCGGCATCCTGCATATTTCGGGCGCGGCTGTAATATCCCAAACCCTCCCAAATCCTCAATAAATCCTGCCGGGGAGCATCAGCGAGTGATTGGACATCGGGAAAGTGCTTCAGAAATTTTTCGTAATACGGCTTGGCCTGATCAACCCGCGTTTGCTGAAGCATGATTTCAGAAACCCAGATTTTGTATGGATCATGGGTATTTCTCCAGGGCAGGTCGCGTTTATTTGCCCGGTACCATTGAATGAGCGGAGCTGTAAAATGGGTGAATGTTTCGGAATTGGAATCGTTAATCACGCGAAATTTCGAGTACATTTATTGTAAGAGATAACGATGCCGCTGAGCCAAATTGATCTGTGGCTATAACCTGGAATTCGTGCGAGCCTGTTTGTCTTCTTGTTGGCGTCCACGTTAGTTGTCCGGTTTGTTCATTTACAGTGGCTCCGGTTGGCAGATTCACGCCCAAATATCGAATGAGTTGCGGGTCAGATCCGTCTGGATCGGTTGCTCTTACAGGCAATTCAAAACGCTCACCTACAGGAATTGAAAGTGGCCTTACGGGATTAAATCGGGGAGGGGCGTTAAA
>SLDG01000171.1 GCA_007125355.1 Balneolales bacterium
GAGCTTAAAACACCCTTAGCTGTAATGCAGGCGGCAGGAGAGAATCTGGCAGATGGACGCGTAACCACAAAAGAGCGCTTAATTTCTTATGGTGAGCACATCCACACTGAATCTCTTCGTTTAAGAAAAATGATTGAAAAACTTCTGGATGTAGCCAAAAATGAGGCGGGTCAGCTTACGTTAAAGCCGGTGGCTTCTTCACTCACAGAACTTACCCGGGATTATTTATTCGAGCATGAGAGCTACATTAAATCCAGAAACTTTAACGTCGACTTAAAAGTAGATGAGAACATTCCGGAAGTGATGGTCGATCAAAACAGCTTTTATACCATAATTGGGAATTTGGTCGAAAATGCCGTAAAATACAGCCCAACTTCAGATTATATTGGTATTCATATATTTTCTGATAATAAAAACGTATATTTACAAGTTATTGACAAGGGAACCGGAATTCCCAAAGAAGCCCAGCAATTAATTTTCGAGAAATTCTACCGGGTTGAAGATTCGCTGACTGCAAATACTAAAGGACATGGCTTAGGCTTGTCTATTGTCAAAAATCTTACAGAAAGTAATGGAGGGAAGATTTCTGTTGAAAGCGAACATGGAAAGGGCTCGATATTTACATTAACATTTCCTGCTATAGTAAAGGAAAATGCAACAGTGATTGTTAACGGAACTACCAATAAACAAAAAGAACACGAGTATGTCGTCTAAGAAAAAAATAATGATTGTAGAGGATGAGCCAAGTTTGGTTTTCACCCTAAAAGATACACTGGAAAGCGAAGGCTACGATGTCGCAATAGTTGAAACCGGTACAGATGCCTTAGAGCAGGTTGCTGATTTTACACCCGACCTTATGCTTCTCGATATCATGCTGCCGGGTATGAGCGGTTTCGAGGTTTGTAAACAAATAAGGGAGATGAAATTCAACTTCCCAATAATTATGCTTACCGCGAGAGACCAGGAAATTGATAAGGTTACCGGCCTTAATATTGGTGCTGATGATTACATCACCAAGCCTTTTGGTGTTAAAGAGCTTTTGGCTCGTATTCAGGCGCGCTTAAGAAGAACTACATCCTTCAACAAGCCCGGGCTTATCGATGTGGTAAATCTCGGCGAAGTAAGGCTCGAACTCAACAGCTCAAAAGCTATTCGTCCTGATAAAACCATTGACCTTACAACCCGTGAGGTTGAGTTGATTCGTTTCCTCGTAGCAAATGCCAACGAGCCGGTAACCCGCGATACTCTGCTTGAGCACGTTTGGAGATACGAATACAGCACAAACACAAGAACCGTAGATGTGCACATTTCGAAACTTCGCACAAAAATCGAAATGAACCCAGATGACCCAAGATATCTTGTAACCCTCCACGGCGTTGGTTACATGATTAAGATGTCATAAGCAAGCAGTTCATTTCTTGCTATAATTTTTAAATCGGCAATTAACTTCGGTTAGTTGCCGATTTTTTTTTCACTAAGCCCTACTCAATCACTTCACCTAAAGCCGATTGCACCTCTACCTGCATCAACTCCGACAATTCTTCGAGAAAAGTAGCTGCCTCGTTTAAGTTTGGGATGTCTTTGACAATGATGCGCAGTGTGTCTTTCTTTTGTGCGGCTTCGACCGGTTTTCCTTTCTCCTGTATTTGGCCAATCAATTCCTGCATTTTGCCGGATTCGTAGAATAATTTACCGGCTTCGGTTTGCGGGTCAGGACATTGCAGCCACAGGCGTCCCGCTCTTGCGGTTACTTTAGTTATCAGCAATCTGGATGCGAATAATTTGATTTTCGCAGCTGTAATCAAGTGCTTTGTTTCTTCGGGGAGTTTTCCGAACCTGTCTATAATTTCTTCCTGCCAATCTTTTATTTCTTTTTTGATTACCGCTTTAGATAATTTTCTGTAAAGGTTCAGACGCTCCACACTGTCGGCTATGTACCAAGCCGGTAGCAAGGCGGGTAAATCGAAATCAACATTGGTTTCCGGCAGTTCCGGAGCTGACTCAGCCGTATCGAACATATCACTGAATTCCTCTTGCTTGAGCTCTTTTACGGCCTCATTCAGGATTTTAGTGTACAGCTCAAATCCCACATCCTGCACAAAACCGCTCTGCTCACCGCCAAGAATATCACCTGCACCACGAATATCGAGGTCACGCATGGCAATATTGAGCCCGGAACCAAGGTCAGAGTACTCCACAAGTGCCATCAACCGCTTTCTGGATTCCTTCGGCAGCATATTGAAAGGCGGCGCGATTAAATAGCAAAATGCTTTTCGATTCGAGCGTCCTACACGGCCACGCAACTGATGCAATTCACTCAAGCCAAACCTGTCGGCCTGATTGATGATAATGGTATTCGCATTTGAGATATCAATCCCGTTTTCAACAATATTTGTTGAGACCAGCACATCGAATTTATGTGAGTAAAAATCGAGAATGATCTTTTCGAGCTCGTTTCCTTTCATTTGGCCGTGCGCGAAACGCACTGAAATATTCGGTGCCAACCGTTGGAGCATCCCGGCAACTTCTTCGATATTGCTCACCCGGTTGTGGATGAAAAAGACCTGGCCTCCCCTGCTTATTTCCATCAAAATAGCATCCCGAATCCGGGCGCTGTCAAAAGACATGATATCTGTCTGCACCGGCTGTCGGTTTGGTGGGGGCGTATTTATCACACTTAAATCTCTGGCGCCCATCAGCGAGAATTGTAATGTTCTGGGGATAGGTGTCGCCGTCATCGTCAACACATCCACAGAAGCCCTGAACCGTTTGATTTTCTCTTTCACAGCCACACCGAAACGCTGTTCTTCATCAATAATCAACAGCCCGAGGTTTTTAAACTCTACATCTTTAGAAGCAATTCTATGCGTGCCAATAAGGATATCAACCGTACCTTCTTTGAGCTTCTTTATGACTTCCCGCTGCTCTTTTGTTGACCTGAATCGCGACATCATCTCTATATTCACCGGAAATTGCTCCATCCGGCTTTTGAATGTTTTAAAGTGCTGGTCAGCTAAAATTGTCGTTGGGACCAATACCGCGACCTGTTTTCCATCCAAAGCAGCTTTGAACGCGGCTCTTACCGCAATTTCTGTTTTACCGAATCCCACATCCCCGCAAATCAGCCTGTCCATTGGAGTTTCTTTTTCCATATCCTGCTTCACTTCTTCTATGGCCTTGAGCTGATCCGGGGTTTCTTCGTACATAAACGAGACTTCCATCTCGGTCTGCATGTAATTATCTGGTGGAAATTCATGCGCTTTCTGCGCTTTTCGTTTGGCATAAAGTTGTATTAATTCTCTGGCGATATCCTTAACACGGCTCTTCGCCTTGGCTTTTTTCTTCGCCCATTCCCCACTGCCAAGTTTTGTCACTTTGGGTTGATGCCCATCCTTGCCCGAATACTTCTGGATTTTAAAAAGCTGCGATACGTTTACATAAAGAATGCTGTCGTTTTTATATTTCAGTACCACGACTTCACGGAGCGAATCCCGTACTTTTATCTTCTGGAAGCCGGCAAATTTCCCGATCCCGTAGTCGACATGCACCACATAATCGCCAATATTCAGGTCTTTCAGCTCTTTGAATGAAATGCCACCGGAATAAGCGCGTTTTCTAAGTTTTGGCCTGTGATAACGATTGAAAATCTGATGATCCGTAAAAACTGCAATACCCGCGTCTTCGAGTATAAATCCCTCATGCAGGGTTTCGACACTTAGGGTATAATCTAACTGTGCTGAAGCTTCTCCAAGCAGCTCCTCGAAACGGTCTTTTTGTCCATTATTATCACATAATATAAACGATCGGATTCCCTTCCCCGACAGCTGTTCTATGTACTCACGCAGCATTTTTACCGAAGCGCTGAAATCAGGCTGTGGCTGTGCATTTAAAGCAATGGTTTCAGAATAATTGGCCGGTTCAGGCGAGAGATTACCTGCATACATCACAAAATGACGCTGAATGTGCTTTTTCAGGGTTTTACCGGTGATATACAAATCTCCCGGCCGGGGTAAATCAATTTCATCACTCTTTTTTTGCTCTGTCAACAGTTTAAAAATACTTTCAGCCTGCTCGAAATGCACATCGGCATCAGCAAAACAAGCCGGAGCATCAAAAACCATGTAAGCGGAATCATCCGGCAAATATGTGAGTAAATGATTGCGTTCTGTTCCATTAAAGGCGCTTGTATTCGGCACAATCCTCACTTTATCTAAAAACGAAATGGAGCGCTGCGAATCGGGATCAAAATGCCGCAGGGATTCTATTTCATCCCCAAAAAATTCCAGTCGCACAGGATAATCACCTGAATAGGGATAAATGTCAAAAATCCCGCCACGACCGGCAATTTCACCGGGTTGTTCAACGAAACGTACATCA
>SLDG01000315.1 GCA_007125355.1 Balneolales bacterium
ACACCCCACCATTTACGTTCAGATGGTGTTATGTGGATTTTATATTGCGAATCTATGGTTCCGTCCCGATGGAAGAGATATGAAACATTATAAACCCGGTCATTTTCCATGGTAAAATGCGAACCGCCTATTATGTTTACATCATACCTGATGGCCATTTCATTAAAGAAAGCCACGTATTGGTCAGTAAATTTTGAAAGCTCTCTTGCAGCCAGGCCAGGCCGCTTTTCGCCAACAAAACTTAGTAATTGTGTAGTTAACAACTCAGGAAAAAGCACAAAATCAGACTTGTATTCCGATGCCACATCTACAAAATATTCGATTTGCTGAGCGAAATCATCAAAGTTATTGATCTTTCTCATTTTGTATTGAACGCAACAAATACGAGCAGGCGAAGATGATACTTTTAGCTTAGGCTGTGTTTGTCTGTATTCAAGATTCACCCACTCCATCAAAGTGGCATAGTAGCAGGAATCTTCATCATCGGGCAGATAGTTTCTAATGACGCGCTTAATCGTAAAATCGTTTTTAACCTGAAATGTAAGTACCGGGTCATCTATTTTTTTATCCATTACCTGCCTTACATACTCAGAAACTTTCATTTCTGATTCGTATTTATGGTAATTTGGTATACGTCCGCCAATTAAAATACGTTTAAGGTTTAATTTCTGGCAGAGTTCTTTTCGGGCTTCATAAAGGCGCCTGCCGAACTTCATCCCCCTGTAGTCGGGGTCGACCATTACTTCAATCCCGTAAAGCGTATCACCTTCAGGATCATGATTTCTGATATAACCCTCATCGGCAATTTCATCCCAGGTGTGGTTAAAAGAGTATTCGTCAAAATCGAGAATAAGCGCGCTTGATGAAGCTACCAATTTGCCATCCAGAAAAACCCCGATTTGTCCTTCTTCAAATTGATACAGCTGACTTTCGAACATGTCTAACGTGGTAGGGTCCATCTCTCTGAAACACCGCTCCTGTAACTTCAGGAGTTCATCGTAGTCTTCTAATTTTAATGGCCTTATTTCGATTGTATGATTTTCCATATTTTAAATTAACTGAGATTAAATTTCTATAAGCCGAACTCAGCTATAATCGGGCAAATAATTAAAAATAGCCCAAAAATGGCAAAAGCTTCCACCCATTACAAAAAGATGCCATATTTCATGAAAGCCAAACCATTCAGGTGAAGGGTTCGGTTTTTGGATGCCATAAACTACAGCGCCAATGGTGTAAGATAATCCGCCGGCAATAACCCACCAAGCCGCGGGTGCGGGAAGCTCCATAATGGTGTAGGGAAGCACAATGAGGCCAAGCCAACCCATGCCAAGGTAAAACGCAAGTGAGACCCAGCGCGGCGCATGCAGCCAAAGGAGTTTGAACATAATGCCAAGAAAAGCAATCCCCCAGATAACAGAAATAACCGTCCATTTCAGCGCGCCATCCATGAGCAAAAGCGTAAACGGTGTAAAAGAGCCGGCTATAAAAAGGTAAATCATAATATGATCGATTTTCCTTAAAATGTTAGTTCCCCGCTCAGAAAGTGAAAACATGTGATACACTGTACTGGCACTATACATCAACATCATAGTGGTGCCAAATACTGCGAAAGAAATCGCTTCAAGCGGGCCATTTCCGGCCATCAAAAGAAGGTACAGGCCAAGGATACTCAGGAAAAATCCCGCCATGTGGGTCAGGCAACTAACCGGGTCTTTTATTCTATGAATCAGGCTTTTCAATATTCTGGTTTTTCAGCTTGTTACGTTCAACGTTCTTGTAATAAATTTTGTGTATCTCGTGTTATTGTGTCTTTGTGCACAAATCAGAACAGATTGTAATGACACCGGCTCTTTTCAATAATGAGCATCGGTTATATGATACACTACAATATGAGGAACATCGTATTCATCACGCTTAATTCCGTATATGTTATTATTTCTGATCACGCTAAGTGTATACTCCTCAGGTAAATCCACAGAAAATAAGAGAGCTCCGGTCTCACTAAAGACAAACCAGTCGGGTTCGCCCTCATCGGCATAAATCTGTACCCAAATCTGTTTTTTGTCATCTACATGAAACGCCTGAAAATGTGGTTTGTGAGTGACACCTACATCCCGAATAGCTCTTTTGCCTTCATCCCGATAAGATTCAATAGCTTTATTTAATACAGCATCTGTTAGTGGCACCCGGCTCACATTATGAGAAAACAGCGTATCTAAAACCGGAGTGGCGTCATCTAAAATGGTCGTTCGGTAAACGGTAAAATCATTGGAATGCGCGAAATAAATGCTCCGGTTCAGAAAATCGGTCATTGAACGGCTCCCAAAAGGATGCCACCAACGGGTAACGGAATTACTTGTTCTTGTAATGGCCATATCCGGATTCATCAATTCCACTACGCGTTTTGGCTCATTGCTATTATTTCGGTTTAACAAGCCAATAAAGGGATTTTCTTCACTATCGTCCATACTAATACCTATTCCATAGTTTGCCAGCACCAACTCATCGCCAACCGGTGTCAAGTCAAACGGGAACGCGCGTTCACCGGCTATGCCCACATTAAATGTTTCATGCAGCTCCCAGTTCATTGGGGAAGTTTCCCTGAATATCTGAACCCTGCGCTGACCATCATCATAAGCAAATAATTCATTGGCCTCAGTAAAACGCACATTCACACGGTCGAACTCACCCGGGCCTCTGCCTTCGCGCCCGATATTTTTCAGGAAATTTCTTTCATCATCAAAAACAAAAATAGTGCTCTCGCCGGAATCAGGAACAAAGATTCTGCCCTCTGCATCCGGTATCACTTGAAAAACCCTTCCAAAAATCAACTCATCTGTTTCTGAGATTACAACTTCCTGCTGTATTTCAAGTAAAGGAGCATTGAATTCAAAAACAACTTCTTCTTCATCAAAGGAACAACCTAAGAGTAAAAAAGCTAACAGAAACGAAAGGCAGAACGGTATACATCGGGTTATTTTGCACATAGCTTTATTGTTTTAAAGTTAATTGGAGAAAACCTGCCAATGAGGTTTAATTGAATTCAAATATAAGGCAAAACAGACAAGACTTCAGAATTACTATAAGTTACTGAAGCTTATCATACTCAGAAACGTGGCTGTTATCGAGATCAACAAGTAAGTTATACGCCTCAAGCCGTTCGTTCAGGTCGGCATCCAAAAAAGCCGCTGTAAACTCGCGATACTTTGTACTGAACAAAATACTAAATAAATGCTGGTCGGTTGTTTGGCGCTGTGTTTCCCGAAATAATTCCAAAGATTCTAAAATACTTTGGCGCGCGAGTTGTGTGTTAAGCGTGAAGCGGTCGAGCCCAAGCCTGTGATATTTATAGAATGCCTGCCTGAAACCGTTGTTCCTCTGATCGACAAGCTGTGTAACCAAATTGTGTCTCGACCTTCTTTGTCCCGAAGATGACCAACCCGTTCCGCCACCGCCCGATTGAGCCACATTTAAAATATTCTGTGCCTGCTGGAAAAAGGGTGATCCCCCAAGTTCAGAAAAACTATCAAAATCAAACCCGAGTGTAATGTACATGTAGAAATCGATGACGGAAGCGATGTCATCGAACTGGAATAAGTCGTGCGTAATACTTCTGCCTCGCGGAAAAGAAAACTGCCAGTTACTGTCGTTAATCCGGAAAAGCGAGGTTTTGTTGTTGGTATTATAAATTGGCCTGAATGCCTGAACAATAAGATTAGCTGTAAAATTGGCATTTTGGTCTGCATCTACCAAAGTGATATTCATAACCACCTCTATACGCTCATCTTCCTCGAAATTATGGTCGGTCCAGCGTCTGTCCTCAATGTATTCTACCAACATCGACCTGAGTTCATTAAGGTAGTCGTAGTCGGAAGAACTGATTTGGCTTGTGTTTAATTCTACGCGAACATCGAACTCCTGAGCAATGGATTTTTCCACCCAAATTAGAGAAGAAATCAAAAGGATTAAGAGATATGCAAAAATACGCACGATTTATTATATTGAGTAATATAGATTACTGGAAAATTATTTCCTTAAAGGTATGAAAACGAATCGAGACTTTAAAAAGTATGGTAATCTGAACGTAGCCTTATTATTCACCTTTGTTTATTTACTGCTAATTCCTTCTCAAGCGGAAGCACAATTGATAATGGGGGCGCGGGCAACATCTATGGGTCAGGCCATTACGGCAATGCCCGGAGATGTGTGGCAGGTTTTTGGCAATCCTTCTCTTTTGCCGGATGAGGGACGCTCTGTGTCTTTTTATGGTATTCGGTACTATGGTTTTTCTGAGTTGACAGACATGGCACTTGCCGGTCACTATGCGCACAGATTCGGGAATTTTGCAGTTGGGATGCACACCTATGGCGA
>SLDG01000169.1 GCA_007125355.1 Balneolales bacterium
CTTAGAACAATTTCTTCATAGTCAATAGACTCAAAGAAAGGATTACCAAGAAGAGAGAAACCATTTTCATTTTGGTTAATCGCCAATGGCTCGTCTACTACTACCGGAGCTTCAAATGCAGTTGCTGTGGTAGAAAGTACTTTGGGCCAGTTTGCGCTTTCGGGAACATTGTGTTCATCAAGTTCATACACGAATACAGCTGTACCTGTTCCAGCTAAGCGACCGTTATCAAGGTTGTCTGGAAATGGGATAAACGAATTCGTGTTTACATCAAAAACAAGAACACTCGGTTGACCGCCTTCATAGTCAGCACCTGGCATACCTTGTGTCCAAATTGGGGCAAGGAAGCTTTGCATTGATGTTGCTGTTGGGTTTGAGAGTGTTCTCCACCCTACTCCCATAGCTTCGGTTATGATAGCGCCATATTCGCGATCGTACTGATCAACCGGAAGAATTTGATCTACATCATCTTCGCCGAGAGTAAAGGATCTGTTACCATCAAATGACTCCCATCCACCATCAATAGTATACTTATAATCTAAGGAATTACCTTCATCACCTTCTATATTGATCGTTGTTGAAAAAATTCCATCGCCGGCATCAGTGAGCGGGTTAGCATCTGTTGACCATCCATTGAATACACCTGCAATGGTTACATTGTCTTCAGCAGGATTGAAATCACCTTTAGCAATTTGAATACTCATGTTTACAGAGAAAGTGACGTCACGGAATTCCGGATCAGTTAAATCAGGATTAGTATCAAACCATGTACCTGTTGCCTGATCATACCATCCGTCTGTGTTTCTCGAAAGGTCTGCTGTTTGTGAACCGGCATTATTATTAAAAATAAGCTGTGTAAAGGTTGTTGGAATATCATAGTAATACCAGCCATCAACAGGGCCTTCCATTAATTCACCGGACCATTCGCGGAAATGACCAGGAGTAAATGCATAAGTGTACACATTATCCCAACCGGCCGTATTGTTGAAATGAACCCGGAAGTTCTCTACCGTTTCAAATGACCAAACAGCTGAAACAGGTCCATCACCAAGAGCATTAAAGCCGGTAACTCTCCAGTAATAAGTAGTTTCACCACGTAAGCCTGAACCGTTTGGTACTGTGTATGATGTGCCTTCAACGGTTCCTGTCAGATTTATTGTAGCGAATGTGTTATCCGTAGAAATTTCGATACGGTAATCCGTTGCATTGTCCACAGCTTCCCATGTGAATGATGCAAGTGAAGAAATCTCATCATCATTATTAGCAGGCCCGGTCAAAGCAGGAGCGTCAGTTATAGGATCAGCAGCACCGGGCGCAGAAAAGTCCACGTCTTCAGCATAGTTTAAAATTGTAACGGTACTTGCAGGTGGGTTCCAACCATCCATTTCATTATCTGCCGGTATAGAGTTAAATGCAGAATGCTCGTCATCGTTATTTCCTGTAATGACGAATTGCACGTCTATATTATCCGGGTCGCCAAGATCAGCTTTTGGGATTCTAACTTCTACAAAAGAGGTTGTCACACCAAAGTTACCTGCAGCGAGGTCAGCACCATCCCATGCAGCTCCGTCCCAGGTTTCAAGTCTTACCGCTTCGCTATTGTCCGGGAACCCACCTCTGATTAAGAAATTATGCGAATTTGCGTGTAAATAAATTAGCTGAGAAAACCTTGGATCGGTCGTACCACCCACAGCATCATCGGTATTGATGACAAATCTCCAGCTTTGCCATGATCCAACACTTGCAATCTGAGCTCCAAAATAGATATAGGTGTCATCGCTGGTAACATACAGATTGGTAGCATTGGCATCAGCCCACCCAGCATCAGGATTTGAGGCAACTGAGGGATTCCATACAGCGGAACCATCAAAAGAGCCATCCATCACAGGTTGCGCCTGTGCAGTAGTCATCCCCCAAATAAGCATCAGGGATGCCATCGTAAATAAAATCTTTTTCATAGTTATTACATTCGTTAATAGTTTTAGTAAGCGCTTACAAAGCATAACGATAAAATAACACTAAGATTCGACATATCAAAGGTAGTTTTTGTTAACGGGAAGGGTTTTTCCGGGGCTTTATGTGCTGTTTTTGAATAATTTTCAGTCCTACAATTTTCAAGCTTAAAGGCGCATTTTATTTTATTTCGTGCAATACTCTAAAAAACTGTCATTTCGTGGGTAGATTGGCATTTAAGCTCAGCCTGAAATTAAAAACAACTGTACTTTTTTAGACAAAGCATACCCGAGAAATCTCCCAAGTCAGCCATGGCAAAAATGATATATAAGCCACCTTTGGGAGATTTCTCTCGCATACTTTGGGTTGGTGATTTTGGTGCTTGTAAATCCAGACATTTGCTTTTAGCTAACTTCCTGCGTTCGAAATGACAGGCTCTTACATTACTCCCTCCCTTCGTGCCTTCGCGCCTTAGTGCCTGCCTGACTGCATCGGCAGGACAGGCCTGCCTGACTGCATCGGCAGGCAGGGTTCAAAAAAAATCGCCTACCAAACAACTATTTCTTTTCTTGTTACAACTTCGAATTTTCCATATATTTGGTTTCTGTTCAAAAAAAGAATCAGATACCAGAAAAATACCATGCCAAAAATTAAAACCGTCAGTGGTGCCAAGAAGCGTTTTAAGCTTACCGGATCAGGTAAAATTAAGCGTAAAAAGGCGTTTACAAGCCACATTTTGACAAAAAAATCTAACAAGCGGAAGCGTAATCTGCGCAAGGCTACGGTCGTCAGCGATGGCGATACAAGCAATATCAAGCGCCTGCTTCCCTACATTTGAAATTTAACGTAATTATTAACCATTAAACCTGAAAACAAATGCCACGTTCAGTAAATAAAGTGGCTTCCAGTCGCCGTCGCAAGAATATTCTTAAGCAAGCGAAAGGTTACTGGGGTTCACGCAGTAAGGTTTACACCGTCGCGAAAAACACGGTAGAAAAAGGCCTCCAGTATCAGTACAGAGACCGCAGAAACCGCAAACGCGAATTTCGTAAACTTTGGATTATCCGTATCAACGCGGGTGCACGCCTCGAAGGGGTGTCTTATTCCAAACTGATTGGAGCCTTAAAAGCCAAAAACATTGAGATAGACCGTAAACTACTTGCCGATCTGGCGGTAAGAGAACCGGAAACATTCTCAGAAATCGTAAAACAGGCTGTTGCCTGATTTAATCCGATTATTTCAACTGGCAAGCTTATGGATAACGTGAGCTTGCCTTTTTTTTAAGTGTACCATCTATGAGTGAACATATATCACAAATCAAGAAAGAAATTGAGTCTTTTGCCATAAATACGAAAGACGAGCTGGAAGCCTTCAGGCTGAAATTCCTTTCCAAAAAAGGAGAAATCCCCGCGCTTTTTGGAAAAATGAAGAATATCCCCCCGCAGGAACGCGGAAGCTATGGCAAGCTGGTGAACGAAGTTAAACAAAAAGCCCAGCATCTGTTCGACTCTAAAAAAGCGGAGCTGGAATCTGACGTAAATCTGAACCTCTCAGCCAAAGACGATATCACCCTGCCGGCGCCCGAAATGTCTTTTGGGCTTCAGCATCCCCTATCCCAAACACTCGACCGCATTAAAAATGTGTTTCTCCGACTGGGATTCAGTATTGCTAACGGTCCGGAACTTGAAGATGATTTCCACAATTTTACCGCACTGAATTTTCCGCCGGAACACCCCGCGAGAGATATGCAGGATACGTTTTTCATCCGGAAAAATCCCGGAAATCCCGCTGAAGACCTTGTTTTGCGTACGCATACATCCCCTGTGCAAATCAGGCTGATGAAAGAGCAAAAACCGCCCGTAAGAGCTATTATGCCGGGACGCGTGTACAGAAATGAATCCATCACAGCGAAATCATACTGCTTGTTTCATCAGGTGGAAGGCTTGTATGTGGATAAACATGTAACTTTGGCCGAGCTCAAAGACACGTTAGTGATGTTCATCGAGATGATTTACGGCGAAGGCGTTAAATACAGAATTCGTCCCTCTTTCTTCCCGTTTACCGAGCCAAGCCTTGAGATGGATGTGTGGTGGGGCGATGAGAAAAACGGCAAATGGCTCGAAATTCTGGGAGCCGGAATGGTACACCCGAATGTGCTGAAAGCCGTGGATATTGACCCTGAGGAGTATTCCGGCTTCGCTTTTGGTATGGGCGTTGAGCGTATCGCCATGCTGTTTTACGGTATCGATGATATCCGCCTGCTTTACGATAACGACCTGCGTTTCCTTAAACAATTTGTATAACCCGATTTACCTGACTGTTTCCGATTATGAAAATTTCCGCAAACTGGCTGCGCGATTATATTAACACCGGCCTCTCTGATGACGA
>SLDG01000210.1 GCA_007125355.1 Balneolales bacterium
AAATATTGGGGGAAGCGGTCAGTTGCTAAAAATTTACCGGCAGTTGGTTCGGTTTCATTAACATTAGACGCCTTAAAAACTACCACATCTGTAGCGTTTGATGAGGAGTTAGAAAGCGATGTTTTCATCTTAAATGATTATGTTGTAACCTGTAAGCAAGCTAACAAAATTTCTGCTTTTGCAGATTTAATGGCCGGTGACAAGCGTCCAAAAATAAAAGTAATAAGCGATAACAACTTTCCAACCGGAGCAGGATTAGCATCTTCCGCCTCAGCATTTGCAGCTCTTGCAAAAGCCATGAATGAAGCTTGTTCGCTTGGTTTGGATGATAAAATACTTTCCATTTTTGCCCGACAAGGTTCCGGATCTGCGGCTCGTTCAATTTTTGGTGGATTTGCAGAGATGAATTTAGGGGATGATGATAGTGGGAATGGCGATTATGCACATCAGTTACATGATGAAAACTATTGGGACATCCGGATGCTTGCAGCTGTTGTTTCTTCAGCTCCTAAAGAAATAGGTTCTACCGAGGGAATGAATCGGACGGCTGAAACATCGCCCTTTTATAACGCCTGGGTGCAAAGCTCACCCAATGATATCAAAGAAATGAAAGCCGCTTTAGCCCAAAAAGATTTTGAGAAATTGGGTACAATTGCAGAACACAGTGCCATGAAAATGCACGGGCTTGCATTATCGACCAATCCATCTATTCTTTATTGGCAGGCGGCGAGCGTGGAATCAATTCAACGGGTTTGGCGTTTACGCAAACAAGGTCTTCCGGTTTACATTACAATGGATGCCGGGCCGCAGGTCAAAGTTATAACTTTACCAGAATACACTAATCAGGTGAAAAACGCTTTAACAGAACTACCTGGTGTCAGCGATGTAATCGAAGCAAAGCCCGGGCCGGGAGCACACATATTATCAGATTAATACAAACTTACTTATGAATCATCCAAAAATAACGGCGAAAGCACCCGGGAAACTAATCCTGCTTGGGGAATATGCCGTTTTAGAGGGCGCGCCATCTCTGGTTGCAGCGATAAATCGCTACTGCACCGTATCTATTCGCAAAAATGGGTTTTCTGTGTTTGGACTAGAATCCAGAAATCTGGATATGCCTGACCTAACCTTTCATTTGGATGAATCAGGTAAGGTAAAACTTGCTGCTAATTCGCCCTACACCACAGAAAAGAGAACCGAGTTTTTGGTGGAAGTTATCAATTATGTGGCCAGTCGCTTTGAAGGACGAATTCCGGGTGCTTACATTTCCATTGATACAAGTGATTTTTACCACATGACAAGCGGCAATAAATTTGGATTAGGTTCAAGTGCCGCCCTGACGGTCGCTTTAATTCGGGCTATGAACCAATACATGGGCAGACTGGCATCTCCCGAAACAATTTTTTCTGAAGCAATTAAATCTCACCGTGCAGGTCAGGGACGACTGGGCAGTGGAGTCGATATTGCCGCAAGTGCAGCCGGCGGAATCATTGAGTACAACATGCCTACAAACGATGATGAGATTTACACCGCCATTCGCAGACATAAATGGCCAAAAAATCTTTACATGACGGCTGTTTGGACAGGTACTTCCGCCTCGACTCGATTCATGCTCGAAAAAGTGAAGCAATTCAGCAAAACAAACCAAGAGTTGCACTATATGATTTTGGGTGATATGAAAAATGTTGCAGCTTCCGGTTGTGAAGCATTCGCAAAAGGGGATGCAAGTGCATTTGTTGACATCATTCCGGAATATCTGGCTCAGGAAAAAAAACTCGGTGCAGCTTGTGGGATTGAAATTATTTCGCCCGCGCATCAGGCACTTGAAAATCTGGTTGATGAAGCCGGCGGGGTGTACAAACCATCCGGTGCAGGCGGTGGTGATATCGGGGTTGCTTTTTGTGATAATGAAGAAACCCACTTGAGAATTCTGAAAGCTATTCAGCAGAGCCCCTTCGAAGCACTGGATTTAGAAATTGATTTTGCAGAAAACGAAATTACAACACGCTATGAGTGAAAAAGTAAAGGCTCCAAAAACCACTGAAGAAGAATTAGATAAATCCAGAATCAGTCAGTTTTATAAACGCTCGATTGAAGAGCGTCTTCGTGTATTGAACGAAAAGAAGATTTTATCTACGGAAGATTATCTTGCCCTTGCAGATGAAAATCAGGTTTTGAGCAGGGATGAAGCCGATAAAATGATTGAAAATGTTATCGGTATTTTTGGCTTACCGATGGGGCTCGGATTAAATTTTATCATCAACAATAAATCTTACACGGTTCCAATGGTGGTAGAGGAACCATCGATAGTGGCGGCGGTAAGTTCAGCTGCCAAAGTAGTAAGAGGTGCAGGGGGATTTTCATCTGAGGCGGACGAACCCGTCTTAATAGGACAAATTCAGTTGGTGGATGTCTCTCATCCCATGAAAGTACGTCAGGCTATACTTCAGGAGAAGCAGGAGATTCTGAATTTGGCAAACAGTCTTCACCCGAATATGGTGGCTCGTGGTGGCGGCGCAAAGGATTTAGAAGTGATGATATTCCCTCAATCGCGACACGCAGGCAGTATGGTTGTTGTGCATCTTTTGGTTGATACCCGCGATGCCATGGGAGCTAATTTGGTGAACAGCATGTGCGAAGGCGTGGCGCCTCTCATAGAAAAAATCACTGACGGTAAGGTTTATCTCAGGATTCTCTCTAATCTTACCGACCGTTCAATGGTTCGTGCAAGATGTGAAATTTCCGTAGAATTGCTCGATTTTAACGGAACACCGGGCAGAGATGTACGGGATGGAATCATCCGTGCGGCCGAATTTGCTTCTGTTGATCCGTTTCGTGCGGCTACCCACAATAAAGGAATTATGAACGGGATTGATCCCGTAGCCATTGCAACCGGAAATGACTGGCGCGCAATCGAAGCCGCTGCTCATGCCTATGCGGCGCGGGGAAGTCACTACACATCGCTCACGAATTGGTTCAAAAATGATAAAGGTGATCTGGTAGGCACAATTGATATTCCCATAAAAGTTGGAATTGTAGGTGGTTCGCTAAATTCAAATCCGGCGGTAGCCATAGCTCAGCGCATCATAAATGTGGAAACAGCCCGCGAATTGGCCGAGGTGATGGGCGCTGTCGGGCTTGCACAAAATTTCTCCGCTCTCCGTTCACTTGGAACCGAAGGTATACAACGCGGACACATGACCCTGCATGCTCGTAGCGTTGCAAGCACAGCCGGAACGCCAACCCATCTATTCGACAAAGTTCTTGAAAAGTTGGTGGAAAGCGGCGAGATAAAGGTTTGGAAAGCAAAAGAAATTATCGAAGAATTACGCGAAAAAGAAAAAGCGGATGCCGGCAGGGAACATACACCAAAAGAAGACGAAACAGCGGGATGGTCAGCCGGATACGGAAAACTTATTTTAACCGGGGAACATTCAGTTGTATATGGAAAACACGCTGTTGCGGCTCCCATCAATCTTAAAATGCTGGCGCGTATTCATGATCGGAAGCAGGGTGTTCAGGTAATTATTCCAAGATGGGGTGTTGAGCAGCAACTAAAATTCGGTGATAATCATAAATACACCATCTATAATTCCCTCGAAATGATTCTGGAAGAGTTGAAACTGAAAGATCGAGGAATGGCTGTGGAAATCAACCCGGAAGTTCCCCGTGCTATGGGGATGGGAGGATCCGCGGCACTGGCGGTTTCTATAATCAGGGCTTTAAGCGAACATTATCAGCTCGGCCTTACAGAGAAAGAAGTTCGTGATTTGTCGTTTAAATCAGAGGATATCATTCATGGTGGTGCTTCGGGGATTGATAATACTGTGGCGACCTATCGGAAGCTTATTCTATACAAAAAAGGTGAACCGCCAAAAATGGAATCGGTAAAGTTAAGCAACGATATTCCGGTGGTAATTGGGTTGAGCGGTGTTGAGAGCATGACATCCGGCATGGTTGCTAAAGTTAGAAATGCACATGAAAAATACCCCAAATGGTACAATCATATATTTGAGCAAATGGATGAACTTGCGTTGGCATCACTCGAAGCACTTGAAAATGGCGAACTTGTTCAACTTGGAGAAATCATGAACTTGAATCACGGGTATTTGAATACGTTGCAGGTTTCCAGTCCGGAGGTGGAGGACTTGGTGCAAATAGCACGAAATAGCGGCGCGCTTGGGGCGAAGTTAACCGGCGGCGGTGGTGGCGGTGCCATGATCGCGCTGTGTGATTCACCCGAAATGCAGCAAAACATAAAAGATAGCATCCGTAAAAAAGGCTACGACGCTATAATGACCGAGAT